>CANFZJ010000189.1 GCA_947451445.1 Comamonadaceae bacterium | reverse complement strand
GTCAAACGCCCCTGGCCGTCGATGATCCGTACCATCTGGAACGACCCGGACCGCTTCAAAAAGGCCTACTTCCCCGAAGAAATGGGCGGCAACATCTACCTGGCGGGCGACGGCGCGGTGCGCAGCGTGGACCGGGGTTACTTCCGCATTACCGGCCGTATTGACGACGTGCTGAATGTGTCCGGCCACCGTATGGGCACGATGGAGATTGAGTCGGCTCTGGTGTCGCACACCGCGCTGGTGGCCGAGGCTGCCGTGGTGGGCCGCCCGGACGACCTGACTGGCGAGGCCATCTGTGCCTTTGTGGTGCTCAAGCGCGGCCGCCCCACCGGCGACGAAGCCAAGAAAATCGCCAACGAGCTGCGTGCCTGGGTAGCCAAGGAGATCGGCCCCATCGCCAAGCCCAAGGACATCCGCTTCGGCGACAACCTGCCCAAAACCCGCAGCGGCAAGATCATGCGCCGCCTGCTGCGCAACCTGGCCAAGGGCGAGGCGGTGACGCAAGACACCTCCACGCTGGAGAATCCGGCCATCTTGGGGCAGCTGGGCGAAGCCTATTGATTTGCTCTGCTTTTAATAGCATGTGGCGCAAGTTAAATATGCACTAGATGCCTAAAACATCCAACAAAAAGCCCGCTGCAGTCCAGCGGGCTTTTTGTTGGTAGAGCTGGTCGTTATTTCAGTGACAGCACCCAGGCCGCCAGTTTTTTGGCTTCGGCCTCGTTCACTTGGGTATTGGCGGGCATGGCGTTGGCCCCCCACACACCCGCACCGCCAGCGCGGATTTTGGCGGCCAGCGTGTCGGTGGCGGTTTTGTTGCCTTGGTACTTGGTGGCCACGTCCTTGAATGCCGGGCCGACAATTTTTTTGTCGATGGTGTGGCAGGCCATGCAATTTTTGGTTTTGGCCAGGGCCAGGTCGGCCCAGACGGGCACGGCGGCGGTGCCGGTGAGTACAAAAACCAATAACAGACGCTTCATATGGTGCTGGTGGGGGTAGCGGGGGTACTGTGTCATCATAGTGGACGGTTATATCGGTTTGTACGGGGCGTTGCCTGCAGGAGGATGGGATGTTTTTATTGCTGATCGGGCTGGTGCTGCTGGCCTTGAAACTGGCGCTGGTAGCGCCAGTGGCCAGCTGGGAGTGGTGGTGGGTGTTGGCACCGTTTGGCCTGGCTGCATTGTGGTGGTGGTATGCCGATGCCAGTGGCTATACCAAGCGCAAGGTGATGCAAAAAGCCGACCAACGCAAGCGGGACCGTATTGAAAAGCACAAGGACGCGCTGCGCTCGTCGCCCAAGAAGCCCCGCTAGCGGGGGGGCGCTGTATGCACCTAGACACCAAGCCCGCTTCTTGGCTACGGCGCTGCACGTTCGATCTAGGTTAATGGAGATATTTGCATGAACTGGCGCGTGGTTCGCTTACGGTCGCTGAAGACCAAGGTGACCTTGAGCATCTTGGCCGTATTTTTATTGGGAATCTGGTCGCTGGCCTGGTATGCCAGCCGGGTGTTGCGAGAAGACATGCAGCTGGTGCTGGGGGAGCAGCAGTTTGCGTCGGTGTACATGGTCAGTGCCGATGTCAACGACGCACTGGAGCAGCGTTTTCGGGCGCTGGGCGAATTTGCGCCGCAGCTGGCACCTACGGTAATGGGCCAGGCTGTGGTGCTGCAAACCTTGCTGGTCAAGCGGCCTATTTTGCGCACGCTTTTCAACGGCGGCTTCATTGTTTACCGTAGCGACGGTGTGGTGGTGGATACCGACTGGCACTTTGCAGGCCGTATGGGCAGCAAGGGTTTGAACGACAACGCGGTGCTGGGCGCGCTCAAGGACGGCCTGGTGTCGGTGGGTCGTCCTGCGATGGACGTCAACTTGCAGTCGGCGGTGTTTCCCGTCACGGTGCCGGTGCGTGACCAGGACGGCAGTGTGGTGGGCGCGGTGTCGGGCTGGACCAACCTGAATACGCTGAAGTCCATGGGAAATGTGGTTAACATGCAGCGCGCCCGCACGGGCGAATACCTGCTGATTGCCCCCCAGCATCGGCTGGTGGTGATGGCCAGCAATGCCAGCCGGGTGATGGAGATGTTGCCCGTGCCGGGGGCAGATGCGCTGGCCGCCCAGCTGCTGTCGGGCAAGGCGGGCTATGGCTTGTCGCGCGACGGGCGGGGTGCAGAGGTGCTGGTGTCCAGCGCCCCGGTGCAGGCCGCAGGCTGGAGCGTGTCGGCGGTGTTGCCCACGGCCGTGGCGTTTGCCCCGATACACGCAATGCAGCAGCACATGCTGGAGGCCGCTGCGGTTTTTACTTTGCTGGCCGGTGGGCTGGTCTGGTGGATATTGCGCCAGCAACTGGCCCCGATGCTGGCGGCCGTGAAGACGCTGGCGTCTTTGGCCGAGGCCCCCCAGCCTTTGCAGCCCCTGCGGATCGACGCACCCGACGAGGTGGGCGAGTTGATCGGCGGCTTCAACCGGCTGCTGGGGTCGCTGGGCCAGCGCGAACAGGCTTTGCGCGACAGCGAACAGCGTTACCGCACCATGGTCGAATGGTCGCCTGAGCCGGTGGTGGTGCACGCCCGGGGCCGGGTGGTGTATGTCAACCCTGCGGCAGTCGCTTTGATGGGGGGAGAGTCGGCGCAGGAGCTGCTCGGTTCCTTGGTGCTGGACCGGGTACATCCGGCTTCGCTGCAGTTGGCGCAGCAACACATCCAGGTGGTGCTGGAAACCGGTGCCAGCCCCGGCATGGTCGAGCTGCGCTGCCTGCTGCGGGACGGCACGGCCATCGATTTGGAGACGCAGAGCAAGATCATCGAGTTTGACGGCGCACGGGCCATCTACACCGTGCTGCGGGACGTGACTGCACGGCGCAAGTCCGAAGCCGAGCTGCGCATTGCCGCCACGGCCTTTGAGTCCCAGCACGGCATGCTGATTGCCGACGGCGATTGGCGCATCCTGCGGGTCAACCAGGCGTTTACCGACATGTCCGGCTATGCCGTGCACGAGGCCGTCGGCCAACTGCCTTCGGTGCTGCTGGGCTCGGGGCACCACGACGCGGCGTTTTATGAAGCCCTGAACGCGGAGCTGCAGCGCACCGGCACCTGGCAAGGCGAAGTGTGGGACCGCCGTAAAAACGGCGAGGTGTTCCCGGTATGGTTGACCATCACCGCCGTGCGGGACGATGCCGGACGCGTCACCCACTACGTAGACGGCATGATCGACATCACCGAGCGCAAAGCGGCCGAAGATGAAATCCAGCGGCTGGCCTTCTTTGACCCGCTGACCCAGCTGCCCAACCGCCGCTTTTTGATGGACCGGCTGGCGCAAAGCATGGCCAACCTGGCCCGCCACCAGCGCAAGGGTGCGCTGCTGTTTGTCGACCTGGATAACTTCAAAACCTTGAACGACACCCACGGCCACCACAAGGGTGACCTGCTGCTGCTGGAGGTGGCACAGCGCCTGTCGGCCTGTATCCGCAAGGGCGACACGGTGGCGCGATTGGGTGGCGACGAGTTTGTGGTGATGCTGGAAGACCTGAGTGAACACAGCCTGGACGCCGCCACCCAGGCCGAGGTGGTAGCCGAGAAAATTCTGACCACCCTGAACCAGAACTTCCAGCTCGCCGGGCACGTGTGCCACAGCACGCCCAGTATCGGCATCACCTTGTACGGCGAACAAGCGGAAAGCATTGAAGAACCCCTGAAGCGGGCCGACCTGGCCATGTACCAGGCCAAGGCCGCAGGGCGCAACACCCTGCGCTTTTTTGACCCCGAGATGCAGGCCGTGGTTAGCGCCCGCGCCGCGCTGGAGGCGGGCTTGCGCGAGGCCCTGGCCCAGCACCAGTTGCTGCTGCATTTCCAGCCCCAGATCGAGGGCGTTGGCCGACTGACCGGTGTGGAGGCGCTGGTGCGCTGGCAGCACCCGCTGCGTGGCATGGTGTCGCCTGCCGAATTTATTCCCCTGGCCGAAGACACCGGCCTGATTTTGCCGCTGGGCCAATGGGTCTTGGAGGCCGCCTGTACCCGGTTGGCCTTGTGGGCGCAGCGCCCCGAGCTGGCCGGGCTGAGTATGGCTGTGAACGTGAGCCCGCGCCAATTCCACCAGGCGGGCTTTGTTGGCCAGGTACGGGGTATCTTGGCACGCACTGGGGCCCGGCCCCAGCGCCTGAAGCTGGAGCTGACCGAAAGCGTGCTGGTCTCGCACGTGGAGGACGTGATCGCCAAGATGAACGCCCTCAAAAGCATCGGCGTGGGCTTTTCGCTGGACGACTTTGGCACCGGGTATTCGTCCCTGTCCTACCTCAAACGCATGCCGCTGGAGCAACTCAAGATCGACCAAGGTTTTGTGCGCGACATCCTGACCGACCCCAACGACGCCGCCATCGCCAAGATGATCATCGCGCTGGGCGACAGCCTGGGCCTGGGCGTGATGGCCGAAGGGGTTGAGACCGAGGCCCAGCGTGCCGTGCTGGCCAGCCAGGGCTGCCACGCCTACCAGGGTTACCTGTTTAGCCGTCCGCTGCCGGTGGAGGCGCTAGAGGCGTTTGCCCTCAACAGCGCTCCAGGTGCACACACACCAGTGCGGGCTGGTGGTTCCAGCGCAGGGTGATTGCGTAAGGGGGGTGGCTTGCGCTGCTGGCCAGGCTGGTGCGGCCTTGCTGGGTGGTGGGCACCGATATCTGTAGCGCCGGACCCAGTGCCTGGCGGGCGTTGCCGGCCAGGGTATTGGCGATTTCACCCACTGCGTCCAGCAGGTTGGTGTCGCTGAAGTTCGCCTCGTGCTGCAGCTCCAGTAACTCGCGCAGCAGCGGGCCGGGCATGGACACCAGCACTTGGCCCCGGTGGCTGCCAGCAAACTGCACCGTTCCGGTGTATCCATGGGTTTGCACCGCTTCCACCCCCAGATACGCCGATGTGACCTGTGGCGTTTGCCCGGTGGTGACCCAAAAGTAGCGCCGCACCGACTCCACAAACAGCGTTAACTCGGACTCGGTAAGCGTGGGGGTCATGGTGCGTGGGCATCCATCACGTCCAGCAGGGCCTGGCGCAGCGCGTCGTCGGTAAACGGCTTGGTCACAAAGCCGCGCGCGCCCAGTTTTAGCGCGGCGATGGCGGTGGATTTGTCGTTTAGCGCGCTCACCACCAGGATGCTGGTGCCGGGCAGCAAGCGCAGCATTTCACGGATGCACTGCACCCCGTCCATCTCGGGCATGGTCAGGTCCATGGTCACCAGGTCGGGCCGGGTGTCCTGGGCAATGCGCAGGGCCTCCACGCCGTTGCGGGCCAGGCCGACCAGCGCAATCTTGCCCAGGCCACCGCCTTGCACCACATTCGAGATGCGGGTGCGGATCAGGTTGGAGTCGTCCACAACCATCAGGCGAACGGTGTTTGGCAAGGGTTTAGGCCTCGAAGTGGATGGTGAATTCGGTGAACTGGCCGGGCGTGGACAGCAGAGTCAGGTGCCCGCCGAGCCTGCGCACATGGGTTTGCACCACATCCAGACCCAAGCCGCGCCCGGCCAACACGGTGATCGTCTCGGCGGTGGAGAAGCCGGGTTTGAAGATGTGCTCCAGCACCTGGCTGTCCCCAAAGCTGTCCAACTGGGGCTGGGTGTACCAGCCCATCTGCAGCAGTTTGCGGCGTATGGGGTCGGCATGCAGGCCCTGCCCGTCGTCGCGAACATGCAATATCCATTCCAAAGGGCGGCGCTGCAGCTGTACTTCGATACGGCCCGCCGCCGCCTTGCCCAGGGCCAGCCGGGTGGCGGGGGCTTCTATGCCGTGCACCACCGCGTTGTGGACCAGCTGGGTGGCGATCTCGCGCAGGGTGTCGGCGGCCTCGCTACCCAGTGCGCCGTGCGACTCCAGCGCTACCACCGGGGTGACGGTTTTGCCCTGGGCCAGGGCGACATCGTGCGCCAGCCGGACCAGCGCGGCGTCCAACGCCGGGCTGGCGGGGGGAGCAGGGCGGGGGCGCTGCACCTGGGCCAAGCGCTCAAAGGCAGCGGCTTTGAGCAGCAACGCCTCCAGCGGCAGCGGCAGGGCCAGCAGGCAGTCGCCGGTGCTGTCGCTTTGCACCTGCAGCAGCGCGCTCTCCAGGCTGTGCGCTTGCTGGGCAAACATGGCTAGGCCCAGCGCTCCGGCGTCGCCCTTGATGGCGTGGATGCGCCGCAGCGACTGCTCCATCGCCTGGCGCAGCGCGGCTGGCCCCTGGGCGACCGTACTGAGCAGGCTGTTGACCTCCAGCAGGCTGGCCTGGGCGCGGGCGGCAAACTGGGCCAGCAGGGCCGGGTCGGTGTCGCAGGCGGTCAGCAGCAGGTCCAGCTCTTGGTGTGAACGT
>CANFZJ010000188.1 GCA_947451445.1 Comamonadaceae bacterium | reverse complement strand
GGGCCACCACCTCTTGCAGCGTGCGGGCAAAGTTCTCCAGGATCACGATGGCCGTGGCCCCGGAGTCCTTCAGCTGGTGCTCCAGCTCACGCGGGGTGTACAGCGGGTTGACGTTGACGCAGGTGTAGCCCGCCCGCAGGATGGCCGCCATAGTCACGGCAAATTGCGGAATATTGGGCAGCATGATGGCCACCCGCGCACCGGGCTCCAGCCCCTGGGCCTGCAGCCATGCGCCCAGCGCGGCCGACAGTTGGTCTAGCTCCCGGTAGGTCATCCAGCGGTCCATGCAGACCGAATAGGGCTGGTCTGCGTATTTTTTGAATGCATCTTCCAGCAGCTGTGTCAGCGAGGTGAATGGGGTGACATCCACGTCGTGCGCCATGCCTGCGGGGTAACTGCTCAACCAGGGTTTGTCCATGCCGTGCTCTCCTTATGGGGCAATTCTGGCGGGGCGGGTTACCAAGGTGTTACCGGGCTTGTCCTAGGTGGGGGTCGCGTGGGCGACTGGAGCGTGGCGCGACAATAGCGTTCTTTTTATTGGTCCACCTATGTCCCTTTCTGCTTCTGCCTGCCCCCAGTGCACCCTGCCCAACACCTACCCCGATGGCGCGAACTTTGTGTGTGCCGACTGCGGCTTTGAGTGGCCGCAGGCCGTTGCCGCCGAGGCGGACGAAGATGCTGATGCGGTGGTC
Source organism: Comamonadaceae bacterium (assembly GCA_947451445.1). GTDB lineage: Bacteria > Pseudomonadota > Gammaproteobacteria > Burkholderiales > Burkholderiaceae_C > Rhodoferax_B. The sequence goes on along the minus strand of CANFZJ010000188.1, from coordinate 5,695 downwards.
AAGGACGCCAACGGCAACGTGCTGGCCGATGGTGACGCGGTGGTACTCATCAAGGATTTGAAAGTCAAAGGCTCGTCCACGGTCCTTAAAGTCGGCACCAAGGTAAAAAGCATCCGCCTGGTCGGCGGCGACCACGAAGTGGACTGCAAGATGGACGCAGGCAGCTTCATGCTGAAGGCCTGCTTCTTGAAGAAGGTTTAAGCCAAATAGGCCGCTAGCGAAGGTGCGTATTGCGGTGGCAGCTCCTTTTTAGATAGCATGGCCAAGCGCCGGGCAACATGCCCTCCCCACGCCTGGAACCCGTGGAACCGGCTCCACCGGGCCATTCGCCCCCCTGCAAGGGGGGGGCAAAAACACGCAGTGTGTAGCCTGGGGGTGCGCCTAATTCCTTCCCCAGATGGCCTTGTTGGGAATGGCGCTCCACAGCACGCAGTCGTCCTCACGCAGCCACACCGGGCCTTCGCTCCAGGTGGCGCCGTTGCACAGGCGTTCCAATTGAGCGTCTTGCAGCATCGGCTGCAGGCGCGCATCAAAAACTTGGTTCATGGCAAGCTGCTTTCTGGAATGCGGTAAAAGCGCAGCGCGTTGCCGCCCATGACGGCGTGTTGCTGGGCTGTGGGTAGGTGCGCCAGCGTGCGGATGACGCCCTGCACCAGGTCCTGGAAACCTATGCGCAAGCCGGCAACGGGGAAGTTGCTGGCGAACATGCAGCGCTGCCAGCCAAAGATGTCCAGGGTTTCGCGCAGGATGCGGGCGTTGTCGGCCCAGTTCCAGGCCTGGTCGCGCAGGCCGAATTCGGACAGCTTGACGTGCACATTCGGCTGGCGTGCCAGCACTTCCATGGCGCTGCGCCAGCGCTGCAGGCCTTCGGGGCTGCGGTCCCAGGCAAAGCCGTGGTGGTTCAACACGATGGGCAATTGCGGGAACTGCGCTGCCACGTCTGCTGCTTCGGCCAGGTGCCAGGTGGGCACGCGCAGATCCCAACTTAGTCCGTGGGTTTGCAGCAAGGCCAATCCACGCAACCAGCGGTCGTCCTGCATGGTGCCCGGCTGGCCGTGCACCGAGTGCGCTGGTGACGCAGAGGTCACCGGTTTGCTGCGAATGCCGCGGACGAGCGGGTAGCTGAGGTGCTGCAGCAGACGCTCCTCTGTGTCGGGCCGGTCCAGCCAGGCGTGGGCGACTACCGCGTTGGGCATGCCGTGCAGGCCATGCTGTTCGTGCAGCCAGGCGGTTTCAGCCACCTGCTCGCTGCGGTCGCGCTCGGCCTCCACGTGCACCGTGGCGACCACGTTGCAGCCTGCACTCGCGGCGCGGTAGTGCGGGGCGCTGAAGTCCTGGCACAGGCCCTGGTAGTCGCCCAGGAAGAAGGCCTGTGGGTCGTAGTCCTGCTGCAGCCAGGGATACTGGCCGCGCGCCAGATCCCACAGGTGGTGGTGGGCGTCCACGATGGGCATGGCCTGCAGCGGGGAGGGCGCAGCGTGCATGGACGTCAGTGCTGCCACACGTAGGAGGAATCGGGTTCGCGCAGGGTTTTCAGCGTCTGGGTGAACTCGAAGCTGTCCAGGTCCAGGCGGCGCACGGTTTCGTCCTGGAAGGAGATGAAGGCCGCGCGCTCGGTCGGGTGCAGCGACAAGGCCAGCGGATTGCTGGGCAACGCGAGGCAGCGCAGCTCTTGCAGCGCGGTATTGAACACCGACAGCGAATGCTCGCCCGAATTGGTGGTCAGCAGCAGGTCCTGGCCCTGCGCGTCCTGTATGCGGTAGACCCGGTTCGGGTCGCGCCGGGTTTTGCCCTTGGCCACCACCTGCATGCTGGCCGTGTCGACGGCAACCAGGGTGTCGTCACCGCGGTTGGCCACATACAGCAGGGACTCGTCGGCCGACAGCACATTGCCCTCGGGCACCGGCCCGGGCACCATGGCAACGGGCATAAAGGTGGGGTCGTTCGGCTTGATCTTGGTGACGGTGTTGGACAGCAGGTTCAGCGCATAGGCGGTTTCGGCGTCGCGGCTCAGGGCAAACAAATGGGTCTTGTAGCCACCCGAGGCGATGGCCAGGTCGGGCACCAGCTGCTTGCTGGGATCGCTGAAGCGCAGCAAGGTGTTGTGGGCCTCGGACATCACAAACAGTCGGCCTTGCGCGTCCACGGTCAGGCCGTGGGGGCGGTAGAAGGGCCAGATGTTCAGCGTGCGCACATGGGCGCGCTGCTCCAGGTCGATCACGAACACCGAGTGCCCGCCCACATCGCCCAGGTGGCTGGCGGTTTCAATGCCGTAGTGGCCCACATAGGCCAGCTTGCGCACCGGGTCCACGGTGAATTCATGCGGGAAGTTGGGCAGCACGATGTGCTTCTCGGCCTGGCCATTGGCCAGGTTGTAAAAGCTGAAGGTGTGCGCGCATTTCTGCACCAGCAGCAGGGTTTCTTGTTGGTTCATTCGGGGCTCCATGAAGGGGTTAGTGCACGTCGGCATGTAAAAACTGCCGCATTTCCGGTGTCTTGGGGTTGGCAAAAAGCTCCTGCGACGGGCCGGATTCCCAGATCCGCCCCTGGTGCATGAATACCGTGGTGTTGGCGACCTTGCGCGCAAAGCCCATTTCGTGCGTGACCAGGACCATGGTCATGCCCTTGCGGGCCAGGGTCTCCATGACCGTCAGCACCTCCTGGGTGAGTTCGGGGTCGAGGGCCGAGGTGACTTCGTCGAACAGCATGACCTTGGGCTTCATCGCCAGCGAGCGGGCAATCGCCACGCGCTGCTGCTGGCCGCCCGACAGCATGTCGGGGTAGGCATGGAACTTTTCGCTCAGGCCGACTAGATTGAGGGCTTCTTCCGCGGCTTCGCGCGCCTCGGCGGGTTTGACCTTCTTCACCACCTTGGGGGCCAGCATGATGTTTTCGCCCACCGACAGGTGCGGGAACAGGTTGTAGCTCTGGAACACGATGCCCACATCGGCACGCAGGGCGCGCAGCTGCTTGGGGTTGGTGCTCAGCGTGTGGCCGGCCACGGTGATGCTGCCGGAATCTATGGTTTCCAGCCCGTTGATACAGCGCAGCATGGTGCTTTTGCCGGAGCCGCTGCGGCCTATCAGCGCAATCACCTGGCCGGTTTCCACGCTGATGGAAGTGCCTTGCAAAACCTTGACCGAGCCAAAGCTTTTGTGGATGTTGTTGACCGTGATTTCAGGCATGGGATTTCCTTTCCAGCCGGCGGCTGAAGTGTGAAAGCGGGTAGCAGACGCAAAAATACAGCGCCGCGACGATGAGGAACACCGCAAAGGGTTGGAAGGTCACGTTGTTGATCAGCTGGCCGGCCTTGGCCAGCTCGACGAAACCGATGATGGAGGCGATGGACGAGTTCTTCACCACCTGCACCATAAAGCCCACGGTGGGTGGCAGCGAGATCTTGATCGCCTGCGGAAGAATCACGTGGCGGTATTGCTGGGCGCGGGTCATGCCCAGGCTTTCCGAGGCCTCCCACTGCTGCTTGGCCACCGACTGGATGGAGCCGCGCCAGATATCGCCCAGGTAGCCGCTGACGTAAATGCTCATGGACACGCTGGCCGCCACCATGGGCGGCAGGTCGTAGCCAAACAGACTCAGCCCGTAATAGGACAGGAACAGCAGCATCAGCACCGGCGTGCCCTGCACGATCTGGATATAGGTCGCGGCCAGCGCGCGCACCGCCGGGGACCGCGCCACACGGGCCAGCGCCACGCCCAGACCCAGCACGCCGCCACACAGGCAGGCGATGCTGGCCAGCAGCACGGTCCAGCGCAGTGCGCCCAGAAAGAACAGCAAGTCGTTCCAGCTCAGGGATCGGATCATGGGCGTACCTCTTGTGCGGTGATGGGGCTGGCTACTGGCGTGGCCGGTACGGGGCGTTTGCGTGCAAAGACCAGCTTGGCGACCAGAGCCAGCACGGCTTTGAACAGCAAGGCCAGGCCGAGGTAGAGCGCGGTCACCAGGATGTAGACCTCGAAGCTGCGGTAGGTTTCGGAGTCGATCTGCGCGGCAATCGACGACAGTTCCTGGGTGGAAATGGCGGATGTGATGCTGGACGCCAGCATCATCAGCACAAACTGGCTGGACAACGCCGGGTAGACCTTGGCGATGGCCGGTTTGAGGACGATGTGCCTAAAGATTTGTAGCGGTGTCATGCCTAGAGAGGCCCCCGCCTCCACTTGGGAGCGGTGGGTGGCGTCTATGCCTGCGCGCAGGATCTCGGTGGAATAGGCCCCCAGATTGATCACCATGCCGATCAGCGCAGCCTCGGTGGCCGTTACCCGGATATGGAGGGCAGGCAGGCCGAAGAACAGGATGAACAGCTGCACCAGGAAAGGTGTGTTCCGTACCAGTTCGACATAGATGTCGATCAGCGTGCGGACGCGTCCGCCCTGTATCCAGCGCGCGGCGGAGGCCGCGATGCCGATGCCGGTGCCCAGGACGATGGCACCTGCCGAGAGCTCGATGGTCGTGAGCGCACCTTCGGCCAACAGGCCGGCGTGCGCCAGTACCGGCTCGAACTGAAATTGGTAAGCCACTGTAGTTCTCCCATCCCGGCTGGCCAGCGGCGCTGTGCCGCCGGAATGGCCGGGAATCTTGGTTTATGAAGGGCGAGCGGACTCGCCGGAAGGTGTCAGGGCTTGCTCAGGTCGGCCAGGGGTGTGCCGGTCCACTTGAGGGCAATTTTGTTCAGTTCGCCGGAGGCGGTCATCTTGGCAATCGCCTTGTTCAACCAGTCACGCATCTCGGTTTCTTCCAGCCGCACCGCCATGGCATTCGGCTGGTGGAAGAAGGCGAACTTGATCGCCATGTCCGCAGTCGGCTGTTGCTTGATCACGTCCTTGGCCACGCCGTCGGGGATGGCTGCTGCATCAATCTGCTGCGCCAGCAGTGCCTGGACCACGGTAGCGTCATCCTGGAAGCGGACCACTTGCAAACCTGGCACATTGGCGCGGATCAAGGCCGTCTCTTGGCTGGAACCGCGGTTGACGCCCACGCGCTTGCCGTTCAGGCCATCCAGTTTCTCCAAGGCCGAGCCCTTACCCGCCACGATCACCATCTGGAAGGCGCTGTAAGGCGCGGTGAACATCACGGCCTTGGCGCGCTCGGGCGTGGCGGCCAGGGTGGCGACCAGAAAGTCGATCTTGCCGGCCTGCAGCGCCGGAATGCGGGCCGGTGGTACCAGTGGCACCAGTTCCGCTTTGACGCCGAGGTAGCTGGCCAGTAGCTGCGCCACGTCGATGTCGTAGCCTGCGGGGTTGCCATTGGCGTCCACTGTGCCGTAGATAGGCACGCCGGACAGCACGCCTATCTTGACCGAGCCGCGTTTGACGATTTCATCGGCGGTGGCTGCAGCTGCGTGGGTGGCCGCAAGGCCCGTAGCCAGTGCGGCGATGGAAAAAGCGATCTTGCGCAATGCGCGGCCCATTGTTTGAGAAATATGCATGTTTGTCTCCTGGTGGATGAAGGTAATTTTTATAGCGAGCGGTACGGTGGTTTGGGGGCTTAGTGCACCATGTCAGCCCTCCCACCGCAGCACCAGCGGATCCAGCCGCCGCGCCGCGTCCAGCAGGCCCGCGCGCACCTCGGGGTGCATGGGCGGGAACGGGTGGCGGCCCGCGTCGCAGGCGATCACCCCGCCTTCCAGCATCAAGGCCTTGGCGGTCAGGATGCCGCCCTGGCGGTTCTCGTAGTT
>CANFZJ010000187.1 GCA_947451445.1 Comamonadaceae bacterium | reverse complement strand
CGGGACCTCTCCCTTACCAAGGGAGTGGGCTGCCACTGAGCCAAATGGGCATAAATCAAATTGCAGCGAAACCTCACAGCAATTCAATCAAAACTTCTAACCGACAAACGCCTTTGGAGCGGGAGACGGGAATCGAACCCGCGTCATTAGCTTGGAAGGCTAGGGTTCTACCATTGAACTACTCCCGCACTAAAACGCATTGCTGCACTTTGTTCGAAAAATTCACGCCAAACCCAAAGCCCGTCTGTCAATCAATCTAAAACTATTCCTTGCATGCAAGGCATCGCTGGTGGAGAGGGCTGGATTCGAACCAGCGTACTCGTAAGAGGGCAGATTTACAGTCTGCTGCCATTAACCACTCGGCCACCTCTCCGGCGAAGCCTTAGATTATAGCATAGCAATAATCTACCAATGAATAATTTTCAAAATTCGCAGTCTTCGATCATACCCTGAGTTGGGCCCTGTATTTCGCCAAGCTGTCTTCGCTATGCTGATTTAGGTGCATCCAACGCGGGACCAGTCCACAGGCGTGCAGCCAGCGGTGGTTAAAAAAGCGTTGGCTTGGCGAAAGTGTCCACAGCCTATGAATGGTGCTGGTGGTCGTAGCGCGGAGAGTGGAGATGGGTGGTTGGCTTGTAGTACCAGGGCCTGTTGTCCGTGTGTGGCTGTTGTTTGTTGGATGAGTGGTGCTTTGCTTTGGGCGTGTGCGCCCCAGAGCAGATACGCGCAAGCTGGCGCTGTGGCCGCCACTCGCCGGACTAGCGCATCTGTCAGTATTTCCCAGCCCCGCTTGGCGTGGCTGGCAGGGAGGCCATCTTCCACGGTGAGGCATGTGTTGAGCAGGAGAACGCCCTGGGTTGCCCAGGCCGACAAAGATCCGTTATTGGGATGCCGTTGCAGCAGTCCATCGCGGTGCAGTTCTTTGGTGATGTTGCGCAACGAGGGGGGGAGTTTCATGCCGGGAGCGACTGAAAACGCCAGGCCTTCGGCTTGACCGCCTCCGTGGTACGGATCTTGTCCCAAGATGACTACTTTGACCGATGACAACGGCGTCAGTGCCAGTGCCCGCAGCGGCTGGGGCGGGTAGATGGTGGCGTGGTTTGCGAGGCGTTCCCTCAGAAACTGCTGCAGTTGCAGACCAGGCGCACTGGCAAAAAATGCCGTGACGGTGTTTTGCCAGTCCGTGGGGACAGCCCATTGGGCTGGATTGCAGTCCTGCAGGCGGTCGATTGGGTCGAAGGACAGGGCTGTTTGGCCCGGCGAAAACATGCTGTTTACGGTGTGTTGAACAATGCTGCCAGGGCTTCGCCGGGTTCTGCTGCCCGCATGAACGCCTCTCCGACCAGAAATGCATCCACTTTGGCGTCGCGCATGCGCTGTACGTCGGCCTTGGTCAAAATGCCGCTTTCTGTGACCAGCAGGCGGTCGGCGGGCACGTTTTTTTGCAGCGCCAGGGTGGTGTCCAGGCTGACTTCAAAGGTTCGTAAATTGCGGTTGTTGATACCCATCAGCGGTGTTTTGAGTTTCAGGGCGCGCTGCAACTCTGCCGCGTCATGCACCTCGACCAGGACGGCCATGTCCAACGAACGGGCAATCGCTTCAAAGTCGGCCATTTGCGCATCGTCCAGTGCGGCGGCGATCAGCAGAATGCAGTCGGCACCCATGGCGCGCGATTCGTACACCTGGTAGGCATCCACCAGAAAGTCTTTGCGCAAAACCGGCAGTTGGCACGAAGCGCGGGCTTGTTTCAGGTAGTCCACCTGGCCCTGGAAGAACTGCTTGTCTGTCAATACCGACAGGCAGGCTGCACCGTATTCGGCATAGCTTTGGGCGATGTCGGCGGGGATGAAGTCCGCGCGTAGCACGCCCTTGGAAGGGCTGGCTTTTTTGATTTCGGCAATGACGGCAGCCTGCCCAGCGGCAATTTTGCGGCGCATGGCGCCCACAAAGTCACGTGTCAGCACCCGGGATTCCGCGTCGGCACGCATCTCGGCCAGCGGCGTGCGTCGCTGGGCCAGAGCGATCTCTTCGCGTTTGACGGCAATAATTTTGTCCAGAATATCAGTCATGGGAGTGGGGCAGGTTCGGCAATGCGGGAATGCAGCCTGCATTATCCCTTCGTGTGGTTTATGGCAGCTCCGCGCTGCCCATGCGTGCCACGATGGTGGAGGCGCGGCTGGACAGGTAGCCGGAGTTAGGCAGCTTTTCAAAATACTTAGGGCGCGGCAGCATGACGGCCAGCCGGGCAGCCTCGAATGCGCTCAGGCGGGATGCGGGTTTGCGGAAGTAGTGTTGCGCTGCGGCCTCTGCGCCAAATACGCCTTCGCCCCATTCCACGTGGTTGAGGTAAATCTCCAGAATGCGCTGTTTGTCCAGCAGCCGCTCCAGCAGCATGGTGAGTACAAATTCCTGGCCTTTGCGCAGCAGCGTGCGCTCGCCGGACAGCAGCAGGTTTTTGGCCAATTGCTGCGTGATGGTTGATCCGCCGATGATTTTGGGGGCGCGCGGCGTGGCTTTGGCGGGTGTCGCCACCTTGGCTGCGCGCTGCTCGGCCTTTTCGTTTTTTTGCCAGGCTTTTTCCAGTGCGGCCCAGTCCACGCCATCGTGGTTGCTGAAGCTATCGTCTTCGGATGCGATCACAGCGCGTTTGAGATTGTCCGAAATCTGGCTATACGGCATCCATTGCTGCCGCCAGCGCAGGGTGGTGTCGGCGCTGGTCAGGAGGCGCCAGGCCTCGGAGCGTTCAAACGCGGTGGACTGCGGGTCCACTGCGGCCATCACCGCGATGCGGCCGATAAAAAACAGCTGTAGGGCCAGCGTGGCCAGGGCCACCAGAACGCACCAGCGCAGCAGTGGGCGCATGCGTCAACCCAGGGTGGCGCGCAACTCGGCCAGTACTTGTGGGGACGGTGGGCGCACGCCGCGCCACTGGGCAAAGGCCTCGGCGGCTTGCTCTACCAGCATGCCCAGGCCGTCGCGCGGCACGGCACCATGCGTGCGTGCCCAGTCCATGAAGCCCGCCGCTGCCGGGCCGTACATCATGTCCAGGGCCAGCGCGCCGGGCTTCAGTACCTGTGGCGATACCGGCACGTCCGCGCCGCTGAGGCTGCTGGCGGTGGCGTTGACCACCACGTCGTACGGTCTTTGTACCGTCGCCAGTGCGGCGCTTTCCAGTGTGACGCCGTGTTGCAGGGCCAGGGCGGCATGGCTGACAACCAGGCTGCGGGCCTTGTCTAGCGTGCGGTTGGCCACGGTGATGTGGCCGACCTTGGCCTCGATCAGCGGCCCCAGGACGCCCGCTGCCGCCCCGCCCGCGCCCAGCAGCAGCACGTCGCGCCCGGCCAGCGCCACCCCGGCATTGCCGCAGATATCGTTGACCAGGCCCACGCCATCGGTGTTGTCGGCGTGGATGCCGTCGGGCCGAAAGTGCAGCAAATTGCTGGCACCTGCCAACCGGGCGCGGGGCGTTTGCACCTGGGCCAGCTGGAAGGCTTCAAATTTAAAGGGCACGGTGACGTTGCAGCCCAGGCAACCCTCGGCGCGCATGTCGGCCACGGTGCGGGCAAAGCCGTCCAGCGGGGCCAGGCGCTTGCCGTACTGCAGGGTGTGGCCGGTCAGTGCGGCAAAGCGGGCGTGTATCCAGGGGGAGCGGCTGTGCTCTACCGGGTTGCCCATGACGTAGTACTGGTCCATTTTTGCCTTTGCGTAAGTTGGTAAGTCAGGGGCTGGCGCTGCCTTTGGTTTCCAGTGTCTGGTCGCGGGTAAAGCGAAAACGGGACACCACCACCAACTGGTCTACCTTGCGCCGCATGGCGTCGCTGAACGGGCCAAACGGCCCGGCGTTGCGCACGATGGCCTCGGCACGGCGGTCCAGCGTGCGGTTGCCCGAGCTTTCGGCGATTTGGGTGGCCAGCACCTGGCCATCAAAGTTGATGGTGACGATCATGGTCAGTGCACCGTAGAGTTTTTTACCCGCAGATTCGGGGAAGTTCTCGGTGCCCCGGTCTTCCACCCGGCGGCGCAGGCTGTCGTAGTACACGGCGTACACCTCTTCGCGGGTGGAGGGGCTGACGTAGCGGCGCTTGGGGCGGGCATTTTCCTGGTTGATACGGCGTTCGATCTCGGCCAGCAGGTTGAGCAACTGGCGGCGTTTTTCTTCTTGTGCGGAGGTTTCTGCGGCGTTGCTGGCGGCCTTGGGGTCGGGGGGCGGCATGCTGGCCAGCTGCTGGGTGACTTGCGCCAGCAGCACGGCTTGTTGCTGGCGCATGGTGTCCATCTTGCGCTGGGTGTCTTCCATGGTTTCACCCACATCGGTGACCACGGAGGGCGGCAAGGGCGTGGTGGCCCGGCCGTGCTCGGTTTCGCCGCCGCCCTGCAGTGCCGCCTGGGCAATGGCCGTGGCTTTGTCGGGCGGCGTGGCGGACTTGGCGTTGACCAGAATCACCTCCAGCGGCGTGTCCTGGAACACCCGGTTGAAGCCTTCGGGGTCGATGAAGCGCACCGCCAGCAGGGTGGCGTGCACGGCAATCGACACCCCCAGCGCGAGTTGTAGCGCGCTGAAGTTGCGAACGGCGCGCAGCAGGTTCACGGTTGCGGTTCGGCTGCAGTGGGCGCGTCGGCGTCGCCCATGTCCACGGCAATGGCGATGGGGCCTGCGGCGTCGTTTTCGTCGTCCTCGTCCTCTTCGGCCGCTTCGTCGGGCGCATCCGACGTGGCTGGTACCGGGGTGTCCAGCCGCTCGACCACGGTGCCGCTTACGTCCAGCGTGATTTCGTCAATCGCACCCAGCTTGACCCGCACCTTGGCTCCGCGTGGCGCATCGCCCAGCACCGGCAGCACCAGCGGCAGGTCGTCGGCGCGCACCATGCCGTCCTTGAACACGGTGCCGATGATTTCGGTGGTGCCGTTTTGTTGTACGTGCTTCAGCGTCCAGAAGCGTTCCATCGCGCCCTGGTAGCCGTTGTAGGTGGCGTAGGCCGCGTCAAACATCGAAATGATGGAGAACAGCTCGGCGTCTTTGGGCTTGAACGGTGCGGCCAGGGCGGCGGTTTTGCCGTGCCGGGCGCAGGCGATGATTTGCCACTGGTTGACCAAGTCGGTATAGCGGCGTAGCGGTGATGTGCTCCAGGCATAGCTTTTGACGCCAATGCCGGCGTGCGGCAGCGCCTTGGTGCCCATGCGCACTTTCACGCCGGGCAACATGCTGGCCTGGCTGCGGTAGATGCCGGGCACGCCGTTCTCGGCCATCCAGTTGCCCCAGGTGCTGTTGGCCAGAATCATGGCCTCGGCCACCATCAGGTCCAGTGGCGCGCCGCGCTGGCGGGTGCTGATCTGCACCTGCTCGTCGCCCACGGGTTCGTCCCCCAGCTTGTTCAGCAGCTTGAAGTTGTAGTCGGGCCGGTTGAAGTTCTCTGGCTTGCCACGCACCACCTCGCGCTGGGCTTTCAGGTTTTTGGCCAAGCGGTATAAAAATGATAGCTGCTCACGCAGATGAACTATGCGTGGAGTGCCAATTTCATGCTCAAACGCGGGATTCTCCAGCCATTCTTCGGTGACCTGCGTGTCCAACTGGTCGTGGCGCAGGTTGGCGGCGATGTGCACCCGCTCCAGCCGGGTCTCGGTAGCGGTGATCTCCAGCGTGGCCTCATCCAGCGTGGCGTACAGCGACACGGCCGGGCAGTCACGCCCCTCTTGCAGGGTGTAGTTTTGCACCACAGCGTCGGGCAGCATGGTCAGCTTGTAGCCGGGCATGTAGACCGTGGACAGGCGGTTGCGCCCCAACTGGTCGATGGCGCTGCCGGGTTGGATGGCCAGCCCGGGGGCGGCGATGTGGATGCCCAGCGTGACCGTGCCGCTGCCCAGGCCTTGCACCGACAGCGCATCGTCGATCTCGGTGGTTTGCGAATCGTCGATAGAAAACGCCTGCGCGCTGGACAAAGGCAGTTCGTCGGTGATGCGCGGGGCCTCCAGCGCGGGGAAGCCGGTGCCCTTGGGGAAGTTTTCCAGCACAAAGCGCCGCCAGTGGAACTGGTAGGGGGAGTCGATGGCCCCGGCGTCTTGCAGCAGTACCAGCGGCGGCTTGCGGGTGGCACGCGACGCCTCGACCACGGCCTTGTATTCGGGCCCGTTTTTGTCCGGCTTGAACAGGATTTTGTACAGCTGCTCGCGCACCGAGGGCGGGCACTCGCCTTTACCCAGCATTTCAGCCCACGCCGCAATCTGCAGCTGCAACTGTGCTTTCTTTTCGATAGCAGCCAGGGCCAGTTGTAAAACGTCTGCCGCGGCTTTCTTGAAGCGTCCTTTGCCTGCGCGGCGGAAGTAGTGCGGCGCTTCAAACAAGCGGACCAGCATGGCGGTTTGCTCTTCCAGCGTGGCGTTCGCGCTGAAATAGTCGCGCGCCAGGTCGGCAAAGCCGAAATCG
>CANFZJ010000186.1 GCA_947451445.1 Comamonadaceae bacterium | reverse complement strand
GGCGGTGTTGGGCTTGAGCTCAATCGCCTTGCGGTAGCCCGGCGCGGCCAGGCCGGACTCGTTCATGGCCTCGTACAAAAAGCCCGCCATGTAGTGGCTCAGGGCGTTTTGGTAGCCGTTTTTCAGGGCCAGCACTTCGGGGTCGTTCAGGGTTTCGACGGGGTAGCCGTTGAGCTCTTTGCCCTGGCTGCTGGCGCCTTTGGACTTGGCCTCTTCCTCGGCGGCCACGGTTTCCTTGGCGCGGAACTCGGCAATGATGGCCTCGCGCTCGTGGGTGCGCTTGATGTCCACCCGGGCGTTTTCAAAGTCGCCTGCAGCCACGCGGTTCAGCGCCAAGCGGGTGGTCAGCCAGACTTTTTCATAGTCCTGGCCCTCGTATGTCTTGAGGCGTTCACTGATCAGCGCTGCGCCTACCGTGCCCAGCAGCTTTTGCGGGTTGGTCTTGGCCGCCTCTTCCCAGGTTTTCACCTGGGTGTCGGCCAGCAAAAAGGCCGTGGTGCTGTCGGGGTACTGGCGGTTCATGCGCAGCAGCTCACCGCGCTCCATGTTGTAGAGCAGGGCCGTTTTTTGCTCTTCGGTGGTGGCGGTGGACTCCAGCTGGGCGATGGCTGCGGGCAAACCGCCGCTGCGCGATGCCGCCTGCATGTCCGCCGTTTTTTGGTCGTGGCTTTGCATATTGGCGCAACCCGACAACACCAGGGCCATGGCTAAAGCCGTCAATATGCGGGGACGTTTGGTCATTCCGATTCCTTGGGCTGCATGCCAGTAAAAAATAACCAGCATCTTAGGGCAAGGAATTGCAAAACTTTACGCAAAACCACTTGAACACGGACACAGGTTCTCGGTATTTACTCTACTTTAGGGAAGAAACGGCAGCCACCCGGTACAGCCACACCGCCCGTCCGTCCGGGGCCTGTAGCCGCCCGGTCGCGACCTGGCCTGCCACTTCAAACTCCAGACTGACCAGCCAGCTGCCGGGCTGCATTTGCACCTGCGCCTTGGTCCACGCGCGAGGCATGCTTTCGGGCCGCTGGAACAAGTAGACCAGGGCGTAGGGGCCCCAATCGGCGCGCCAGATGTCGCCCTGGCGGACGCGGGCCCAGGGGCAGCGCAGGGCGCACAGGGCGCGTAGCGGCCAGGAAAACTCCAGGCCGTGCAGCCGGGCTTGCGGGTAGGCCAACCGCAGCGCCAGCAGGCCGTCGCCCAGACCACAACCAGCATCCAGCACCAACGCAGTTTCGGGCAAGGGGGCCGCCGCCGCCAGGGTGTGCAGGGCACCGGCCGGGGTGGGGAACAGCGGGGCGTCGCGCCAGGCATTCAGCGGGTAGACCAGCAGCAGCAGCGCCAGCGGCAGCAACCAGGCCCAGGCGGGCATGGTGGCTGCGCCCGACAAGGCCAGGGACAGGGGAAAGCCCAGCGCAATCAGGCCGCGCCGCCACCAGGTCGCGCCCAGCAGGCTGCACGCAGCCCCTGCGGCGGTGGCCAAGACCAGTGCCGCCAGACCCCAGCTTTGCAGGCCGATAAACAGCGCCCAGGCCAGGCCCCAGGCCAGTAACGCGGGGAGCGGCCAGCGCATTTACGCTGCGCGGAGTTTGTCGATCAGGCCGTTCAGCGCGTCGAGTGAGCCGAACTGGACCACCAGTTCGCCCATTTCTTCGACCTTGCCGTGGCGTTTGACGCGCTTTTTGATGCGGATGTCCACCTCGGCCATCAGCAGATCCGACAGCTCTTCTTCCACCCGCTTGAGGTCGCGCGACTTCTCTTTGGCGGCTTTGGGCGAGGCAGTGAGCGAGAACTCGGCGCTGAGTTTTTTGACCAGGCTTTCGGCCTCGCGCACCGACATTTTCTTGGCCGCGATCTGGCTGGCGGCGGTGATTTGCGCCCCTTTGTCCAGCGCCAGCAGCGCCCGGGCGTGGCCCATGTCCAGGTCGCCCGCCATCAGCATGGTTTGCACCGGCTCGGTCAGGTTCAGCAGGCGCAGCAGGTTGCTGGCGGCGCTGCGCGAACGGCCCACGGCCTGCGCAGCCTGTTCGTGGGTCATGCTGAACTCTTTGACCAGGCGCTGCAGGCCCTGGGCTTCTTCCAGCGGGTTCAGGTCTTCGCGCTGGATGTTTTCGATGAGCGCCATGGCCGCGGCAGACTCGTCCGGCACGTCGCGTACCAGCACCGGCACGCTGTCCAGCCCGGCCAGTTTGGCGGCGCGAAAGCGACGTTCCCCGGCGATGATCTCAAACTTGCCGGTGTTGTCACCGCTGGTCAGTCGCCGCACCAGGATCGGCTGCATGATGCCCTGGGCCTTGATGCTTTCGGCCAGCTCGTACAGCGCGCCCTCGTCCATGCGGGTGCGCGGCTGGTACTGGCCCGGCACCATGTCGGCCAGCAGCAGCGCATGCGGCAAGCCGGTCTCCAGCGGGCCGGGCTCTTGCACCTTGGGGCCGAGCAGGGCGTCCAGGCCCATGCCCAGACCTTTGCGTTTAGGGGTTGCCATATATTTTTCCAGTGGATGTGGGGGGTTCGACGTTCAATAAAAGGGCGTCAAGCGTCCAGCCCAGGAACCCGTGGAACCGGCTCTGCCGGGCCACTGGGTTCGCCCCCTGCAAGGGGGTTGGCGCAAACGCGCAGCGTGGAGCCTGGGGGTGAGCCAAGAAGAAGTGCCCTGCCCTGGGGCCAGGCACCCAGGCCGGATTCGGCATTGATGTGGCCGCATGGGCCGATGGGGTGGAAGGCCGCGCCCCAGTGGCGGGCGAGCTTTTCGGCGGCATCCAGGCTGCAAAACGGGTCGTTGCTCGATGCCACCAGGGTCGCTGCGAACGGCAGCTGGCCCAGCACCGGCACGGTCCAGCGGTGCAGCTGCGGCGGCAGGTCGGGCTGGCCTACGTCGGGTGGCGCGGCCAGCAAGGCGTGCTGCACACGGTGGGTGTTGCGAGACACCGCCGCCCACGCCGCCACCAGGTGGCAACCCAGGCTGTGTGCGGCCAGCCATACCGGGCCGTCTTGCTGCTGCACCACCTCTTCGAGCCGGGTGGTCCAGTCGCCGCGCAGCGGGTGCTGCCAGTCGTGCTGCTCCACCCGCAGGTCGCCCCACTGGGCTTCCCACAGGGTTTGCCAGTGGCCGGGGCCCGAGTTTTGCCAGCCGGGCAGCAGCAGAATGCGTGAAGTTGCCATTGCTATATTTTTAGTAGCTGCTTGTGCAGATGCTATCTGCGCAAACGGTCTATTTCTTACATAGAGGTGATGCGCTGCACCATTTCTTCGGCAAAGGCCACGTAGGCCACGCTACCACGGGCCGATGCGTCAAACACCACACCCGGCAGGCCGTAGCTAGGGGCCTCGGCCAGGCGCACGTTGCGCGGGATCACGGTGTTGAAAACTTTGTCCGCAAAATGGTTCTTCAACTGCTCGCTCACCTGCTGTTGCAGGGTGATGCGCGGGTCGAACATCACGCGTAGCAGGCCGATGATCTGCAGGTCGCGGTTCAGGTTGGCGTGGACCTGCTTGATGGTGTTGACCAGATCGGTCAAGCCTTCCAGCGCAAAATATTCGCACTGCATGGGCACCACCACGCCGTTGGCGGCGCACAGGCCATTCAGCGTCAGCATCGACAGGCTGGGCGGGCAGTCGATCAGCACAAAGTCGTACTCCTGGCTGACAGCGGCAATCGCCTGTTTGAGCCGGGTTTCGCGCCGCTCCACGGCCACCAGTTCCACCTCGGCTCCGGTCAGCTCGCGGCTGGAGCCCAGCACGTCGTAGCCACATTTGTCGGCGCTGACGCGGGCCTCGGCAATGGTGGCGGCCTCCAGCAGCACGTCGTACACCGTGAGTTTCAGGGTGCGTTTGTCTACCCCCGACCCCATGGTGGCATTGCCCTGCGGGTCCAGGTCGATCATCAGCACGCGCTGCCCGACCTTGGCCAAACCCGCTGCCAAATTAACGGTAGTGGTGGTTTTACCCACCCCCCCCTTTTGGTTTGCAATACAAAAAACTTTGGCCATGGATGCTTTCAGGGGATTATTTAGACAACGCCAGCTTGACGCCAAAGCCGATCAGGAACACCCCGGCCAGCTTGTTCAAGGTGCGCGAGACGACCGGGTTGGCACGCATGCGCTCGGCCAGAAAATGGGTCAACAGCGTAGCGATAAGGCAGTACACAAAGGTGAGCACGGCAATCGTCACGGCCATCACCGCAAAGGTCAGCAGGCCCTGGTGGTGTGCAGGGTCTACAAACAGCGGGAAGAACGCCATGTAAAACACTATCGCCTTGGGGTTCAGCAGCGTGATGACCATGGCCTGGCGCATAAAGTGCGCCGGCTTGATATTCAAGATCGGCGCTGCGCCGGGTTTGGCCAGCAGCATCTTGGCACCCAGCCAGGCCAGGTAGGCCGCGCCCAGCCACTGCACCGCCGCAAACGCCACCGGGTAACTGGCCAGCAAAGCAGCCACACCTGCCACCGCCGTCCACATCAGCACCTGGTCGCCCAGAATCACTCCCAATGCCGCCGCCAAGCCGCCGCGAATGCCGCCCTTGCTGGTGGAGGTGATGATGGCCAGATTGCCGGGGCCGGGAATGGCCAAAAAAACGATGATGGCGACGACGAACGCGCCGTAATTTGCGATGCCAAACATGGTGACTCCTCACAGGTGAGGGGCCGAGTTTACTTGGCGCGCATCCAGATGATGCAGCGCTCTGCATCCAAACCCGGCACGGTCAGTTGTTCCACGTGAAACACGTCCACCGTGGCGGGTAAAACATCCAGCTCGGCCTGGGGGTGCTTGCCCTTCATGGCCAGCCAAACGCCCTGCTCGGCCAAGGCCATCACCGACCAGCTAGTGAAGTCCACCAGCGACGCGAAAGCACGGGAACTCACCACGTCGAACTTATCCGTCAGGCTTTCAACCCGTGCGTGCACGCCGCGCAGCTTGGGCAGCTTCAACTCCAGCGCGGCTTGCTGCACAAAGGCCGCCTTCTTGCCGACGGTATCCACACAGCTCACCTGCAGGTCCGGGCAGCAAATGGCAAACACCACACCGGGCAAGCCTGCGCCCGAGCCCACGTCCAGCAGCTTGGCGTCCGTCCGCCCAGCCAGGTGGCGCAGCAGCGGGGGCACGGCGGCCAAACTGTCGATCAGGTGGTGTGTCAGCGCTTCCGCCGGGTCACGCACTGCCGTCAGGTTGTAGACCTTGTTCCACTTCAGAATCAGGTCCAGGTAGCGCAGCAGGGTTTGGTGCTGCTCGGCGGACAGCGTTAAACCGAGTTGCTCGGCGCTGCGGGTCAGGATACCCAGGCGGTCGCTCACGAGGCCGCCCCTTCAACCGTCTCCACCGTGGGCCGGTCCTTCCAGCCCATCTTCTTCAAATGCACCAACAGCAAGGAAATAGCCGCCGGGGTCACGCCGGTCATGCGCGATGCCAGGCCCAGGGTTTCCGGGCGGTGCTTGCTCAAAGTGTGGCGCACTTCAAAACTTAACGCTGTCACAGCCAGGTAGTCCAGGTCGGCGGGAATCTTCAGGCTCTCGTAATGGGCCACGCGGTCGATCTCGGACTTTTGGCGCTCGATATAGCCCGAGTACTTGGCGTTGATGTCCACCTGCTCCAGCACCGCCGCCACAAAGTCGGTCTGCTCTGTTTCACGTGGAACATCACCCGAAAACTCTTCCGTGGCGAACTTGCCGCCAGCCAAGGTCACCAGCTGGGCGTAGCTAACGTCCGGGCGGCGCAACAAATCGGCCAGGCTGTATTCGTGTTCAATCGCCTTGCCCAGCACCCGCTCGGACTCGGCCGCAGCCAGGTTCTTGGGACTGACCCACAGGCTGCGCAGCCGCTCTGTTTCACGTGAAACAGCGTCGCGCTTGCGGTTGAACGACTCCCAACGCGCATCGTCCACCAAGCCCATATTGCGGCCCATTTCGGTCAGGCGCATGTCGGCATTGTCTTCGCGCAGCTGCAAGCGGAACTCGGCACGGCTGGTAAACATGCGGTAAGGCTCGGTCACACCCTTGGTGATCAGGTCGTCCACCAACACGCCCAGGTAGGCCTGGTCGCGGCCCGGCAGCCACGACGACTCACCCCGGCACTGCAGCGCGGCGTTGATGCCGGCAAACAAGCCTTGGGCCGCTGCCTCTTCGTAACCCGTGGTGCCGTTGATCTGCCCGGCAAAGAACAAGCCACTGATGGCGCGGGTTTCAAAGCTGGACTTCAGTGCGCGCGGGTCAAAGTAGTCGTATTCGATGGCATAGCCGGGGCGCAGGATGTGCGCGTTCTCCAGCCCGTTCATCGAGCGCACCAGGTCGTACTGCACGTCAAACGGCAGGCTGGTCGAGATGCCGTTGGGGTAAATCTCGTGCGTGGTCAGGCCTTCAGGTTCCAGAAAAATCTGGTGGCTGTCCTTGCCGGCAAAGCGGTTGATCTTGTCTTCAACACTTGGGCAGTAGCGT
>CANFZJ010000185.1 GCA_947451445.1 Comamonadaceae bacterium | reverse complement strand
TGACTGCACCCGTCCTGGTGTTGCTGTCTTTGCCGTTTATCAAGTGGGACAAAACCCCAAGCGTGGACGGCATGGGCCGCTACCCCGCAATCCGGGGTGACTTGCCCGCGTGGCTGGCCTGGTTGGCAACACCTGACGAACGCCTGCCAGGCGGTCTGTACGAGCCCGCCGTGCTATCCATCTACAACCGGTTTGGACCGTGGTTTTGTGCCTGGTACTGGCTGGGTGTGCGTAACCGGATGCACGGCCTTGCCGCAATGTTCGGTCGGCCCACATGGGGCGGATGGGCGGACGATGGGCCGGGTTACCGGGAGCGCGGCAGCCTGTGGTTTCTGCGTAAGCCCCTGTTGCACGACCTGCTGGCCTTCAAAGCGGGATACCGGATTTACCAGATGCTGGACGGCCAGTACCTAGCAGTCCCCGTCTTCACGATCACCAAAAAGTGAAAAAAAACAGGGCGAATGGTTGGGTGCTGTAACACCCGTCCAAACGCCTCCGCCGTGATCACGCACGGCATCGACCAATGGCCCTGCTACCTGTACAGGTGGGGCCATTATCAAAGATGCCGACCATGGAAATTATTCGTTGTGGCAAGTGCCAGAAGATGCTGGCGCAAGCCCAATACACCCGACTTGAGATCAAGTGCCCGCGCTGCGGAACACTGAATGTTTTGAGGGCCAGCCTTGCAGCACAGAGCCCCCCACCTGAGCGCCACCGAGCGTCAAACGTTGAAAGCAACTATGACAAAGCCCAGTAGCGCCCAGCCGTTCTTTAACAATTTGCACGAAGCCCAGGCCGCGCCCCTGGTGCCCTGGCTGGGCGGTAAGCGCCGCCTGGCCCAGCACATCCTGCCGCTGTTCCCTGAGCACAGCTGCTACGTCGAGCCGTTCTGCGGTGCGGCGGCGCTGTTCTTTTTGAAGGAGCCCGCGAAGGTGGAGGTGCTGAACGATGTCCATGGTGAACTGGTGCGGCTCTACCGAGTCGTCCAGAACCATCTGGAGGAGTTCATGCGGCACTTCAAATGGTCGCTGACCAGCCGGGAAATCTACGGCTGGCTGCAAGCCACCCCGCCCGACACGCTGACGGACATCCAGCGGGCCGTCAGGTTCTTCTACTTGCAGAAGCTGGGCTTTGGCGGCAAGGTGGACGGTCAGACCTTTGGCGTGGCCACCACGGCCAAGGGCAGACTCAACCTGCTGCGCCTGGAAGAAGACCTGAGCGCCGCCCACCTGCGGCTGCACCAGGTCGTGATCGAGCACCTGGACTGGGCCAAGTGCGTGGAGCGCTACGACCGGCCCCACACGCTCTTCTATATGGACCCGCCGTATTTCGGTACCGCAGGCTACGGCGTGGGCTTTGGCTTGGAACAGTACGACCTCATGGCCGAGTTGCTGCGCACGATGCAAGGCAATGCCGTGGTCAGCGTGAACGACATCCCCGAGATGCGCCTGGCTTTCAAGGGCCTGCAGATGAAGCGGCTGAGCATCAACTACACCGTAGGCGCATCCGGTAGGGGCCGGGAACCCAAGGGCGAGCTGGTGATCGCCAACTTCAAAATATGAGCATGGACTTCAAAGGCTTCGCAAAGGCCTTTGAAGGCTGTTCAAACCACAGTTGAAAGATGCGCGATTTTTTGTCGAAAATGCTGGATCAATTCAAACGTCTGGCTGGATCAAATTAAACGGCGCGCTACTGGTCAGCATGTTGCCGCGCAAACGTGTGGGCAAGCCGCAAGACCTGGACGCGCTGCTGGTGCTGCTGGCCAGCGGGCAAAGCCATTTCATCAACGGCGCGGTGATCGCTGCCGATGACGGATTTGGCGCGGCGTGAGTTGACGCCGGACCGGTGTTCGGTGAATTTGTGTAAAAAGTGACTTTTGCGCAAATGGTGTGCGCGCTGGGTGCTATTTAATTAATAGCAATTATGTTGCGCTACTGCTTTTGAGCACACGGCGCACATCCAGCATTGCCGCCCGCTTTTTTTCTACCGGCCAGGGTTCGCCGTGCAGTTGCGCTGCCAGCAGCTCGGCGCACAGGTGTGCAAACGTCAGGCCCCGTGAGCCCATCGCCGTGCTGACCCACAGGCCAGGCTGCAGACAGCCCACCAGCGGCATGCGGTCGGGCGCGGCGCAGCGGATACCGGCCCAGCCTTGGGCGGTGGCGAACGCTGCTTGCAGCGCCTGCGCGGCCTCGGGCAGCAAAACCTGCAGTTTTTCCAGATTGGCCTGGTGGTCGGCAGCGCGAATGTCGGCCTGGGCGTTGTCGCGCTCGTAGCTGGCACCCATGATCCACATGCTGCCCGCGGGCATAGGCAGGGTGGGGATGAAGCTGCCGTGGCCGTTGACGGGGTGGGGCGGTAGTGCTTCTGCACCGCGTGGGCCGATGGAGACTTGGCCGCGAATGGCTTGCAAGGGCAAGTCAACGCCACCCAACGTGCGGCTGCCCAGGGCGGCGGCGATGACCACCAGCGGCGCTTGCGCCAGCGTGTGGCTTTGCGCGTCCAGCAGTCGCCAGCCGTCGGTGGTTTGTTGCAGGCGCGCTACCCGCACATTGCCACGCCAAGTCATGTTTTTGTGGGCCAGCCAGGCATGGACGAGCTGTGCGGGCTTGATCCAACCGGCTTGGGCATGCCACAGCGGTGGCGCGCCAGGTTGAACCTCCTGCACGCCTGTGGGCTGCCAGTCTGCCCCCAGCACCAGCCGGGCTGTGGCCTGCTGCAGCGTGGCGCGTACGCCGCTGCGCGACAGGCGCGACAGCAGGTTGTCGTCTTTGGACACCAGCGGGGCCAGCACGCCGCCGGGCAGGCCGGAGGCCCCGGCGGCGGGGGCGTTCGCGGCGTCCAGCACCGTGACCTGCCAGCCGCGCCGGGCCAGGCTGTTGGCCACGGCAGCCCCGGCCAGGCCTGCTCCGATCACCACGCAGTGCGATGGGGTGGTGGTATGGATGGTTTGTGCTTTGCGCGGCTCCCAGCGCGGGTTGTACAGGCCTTGCAGGTTGTCGCGCTTGGGGGGGACGCCGGGGATTTTGTGCACCTCGAAGCCGTACTGGGCCAGGCCGTCGCGTACGGCGCGGGCAATGGTCCAGGTGGCGATACGGCTGCCGCGCCGGCAGTGGCGGGCCACGGCGGCCAGGGTGTGCGGGCTCCAGATGTCGGGGTTGTGCTGCGGGCTGAACCCGTCCAGGTAAACGCTGTCGGCCTCCATCACCAGGTCGCGCAGCATGGCTTGGGCGTCACCGATGCACAGGGTTAGCAGCAGTTGGCCATCTTCAAATACCAGGCGGTGCAGGCCGGGCGACAGGTCGTGCCACTGGGCGTGCAGCTGGATGGCCAGCGGCTGCAGATCGGGGTGGGCGTCAAAGCTGCGCAGCAGGTCGTCGGCGCTGGCGGGCCAGGCTTCGATGGATGCGAAGTGCAGCAGGCGCGGACGCTGTGGGTCGGCGCGCCAGGCGGCCCAGGTGACCAGAAAGTTCAGTCCCAGGCCAAAGCCGGTTTCCAGAATGCGCCACTGGGGTTGGTGGCCCCAGGCTGCGGGCAGGCCGCAGCCGTGCAGAAACACCTCGCGGGCCTGTGCCAGCCCGCCGGACTCGCTGCGGTAGCGGTCACCAAAGCGCGGGCTGAATGGCGTGCCGTCGGCCAACCACTGGATGGCTTCTGCCAAGGTCAGGCGCTGGGTGGCACGTAGCCTTGGGCGGCGTCCGCACCGCCGCCGAAGAAGTGGTTTTCCATCTGGCGGGCCAGGTACTGGCGGGCGCGCAGATCAGCCAGGTTGAGGCGGTTTTCATTGACCAGCATGGTCTGGTGCTTGAGCCAGGCGGCCCAGGCTTCTTTGCTGACGTTTTCCCACAGGCGTTTGCCCAGGTCGCCGGGGTAGGGCGGAAAGTCCAGACCTTCGGCTTCTTTGTCGAGTTTGATGCAGTGAACCATGCGTGCCATTGTGGGTGCCTTGTTGTCGTAAATAGGGGGTGCGAATGCCAGAGCTGGCCCGCGTTGCAGGGGGCGACTGTATCAAATGCAGGCTGGCGACCCAGGCCCAACCATCTTTACACTTCTTCGTAGCCGGGTTGCCGTGCCGGGCGTTGTAGGTCTACCGTTTATTTGGAGCCCTCCCATGAAGATCGCCATTCTTGCTGCGTTGCTGGTTTCTGCCCTGTCGGGCTGTGCCATCGTGCCCTATGGTCCCCGCGTGTACATGCAGTCCCCCGTCGTGGTGGAGCCCGCTCCGGTGTATTACGGCGCGCCTGGCTATTACTACGGGCACGGCGGTGGTTGGGGCCACGGTTACCGCCATTGAATGGTTTGGCATATTCAAAATCCAACTAAGTAAACAAAAAATCAGTTGTTTGCGGAGTAAGGCAGTGGTCAGACAATCGGCACTTATCTTTATTTGTCAGGTTGTCCATGCGCACTCCATTCCAGGGCCACGCCCGCACCGTTTTTGCGGGCCTGCTTTTTGCCGTTAGCGGTTTTGCCTCTGCCCAGACCACCACGCTGCTGAATGGCTCGTACGACGTGGCCCGTGAGTTCTACAAGGACTACAACGCTGCCTTCGTGGCCCATGTCAAAAAAACCAGCGGCAAGGATGTGAAGATCGACCAGTCGCACGCGGGCTCCAGTGCCATTGCCCGCTCGGTAGCCGAGGGGCTGGACGCCGATGTGGTGACCATGAACACCTCTACCGACATCGACTTTCTGGCCGATAAGGGCGTGGTCGCCAAGGACTGGAGCAAACGCTTCCCCGGCAACGCGTCGCCCACCACGTCCACCATGCTGTTCCTGACCCGCAACGGCAACTCCAAGGGCATCAAGGACTGGGACGATCTGGTCAAACCCGGCATCCAGGTGGTGCTGGTGAACCCCAAAACCGGCGGCAATGGCCGCTATGCCTACCTGGCTGCCTGGGGCTACGCCAAGAAAAAGGGCGGCACGGACGCCCAGGCCGCCGAGTTTGTCGGCAAGTTGTACAAGAACGTGCCTGTGCTGGCCCAGGGCGGCCGGGCGGCGACCACCACCTTTTTGCAGCGCAATATTGGCGATGTACTGGTGACGTTCGAGTCCGAAGTAGTGTCCATTGACCGCGAGTTTGGCGAGGGCAAGGTAGACGCCGTGCATCCCAGTATCAGCGTGGTGGCCGAGAACCCGGTGGCCATCGTGGAGCGCACCGTCGTTAAAAAGGGTACGGCTGCCCTGGCCAAGCAGTACCTGGACTATTTGTACTCTGATGAAGCCCAGGAGATCGCTGCCAAGCACGCGCTGCGCCCGCGCAACGAGGCCATCCTGAAGAAGTACGTGGCCGTGTTCAAGCCGATCCAGCTGTTCACCGTGAACGAGGTGTTTGGCAGCCTGGCGGAGGCACAAAAAGTGCACTTCAACGACGGTGGCCAGTTCGACAAAATCTACACGCCGGGCGCTAAATGAGCGCTGTATCGGCAAAAAAAGGCAAGGCCAAGCGGGTTTTGCCGGGCTTTGGCTTGACCCTGGGTTACACGCTGTTTTACCTGTGCGTGATTGTGCTGATTCCGCTGTCGGCGCTGGTGTTCAAAACCTTTCATCTGACCTGGGACCAGTTTGTGGACGCCGTGACCGGGCCGCGTGTGCTGGCCTCGTACCGACTGACCTTTGGCGCATCGCTGTTTGCCGCGTTGGTCAACTTGGTGTTTGGCCTGCTGGTGGCCTGGGTGCTGGTGCGTTACCAGTTTCCGGGCAAAAAGATTGTGGATGCGCTGGTGGACCTGCCATTTGCGTTGCCCACCGCCGTGGCCGGTATCTCGCTGACGGCGTTGCTGGCTGGTAACGGCTGGGTCGGGCAGTACCTGGAGCCGCTGGGCATCAAGCTGGCGTTTACGCCCGCCGGGGTGGTGATTGCCTTGATCTTCATTGGCCTGCCGTTTGTGGTGCGCACGGTGCAGCCGGTGCTGGAAGACGCTGAAAAAGAGCTGGAAGAGGCCGCTACCTCGCTGGGCGCAACCCGGCTGCAAATCTTCACCCGCGTCATCCTGCCGCACATCGCCCCCGCGCTGCTGACCGGTTTTGCCATGGCGTTTGCCCGGGCGATTGGTGAATACGGCTCGGTGATCTTCATCGCGGGCAATATGCCCATGGTGTCGGAAATCACGCCACTGATCATCATTGGCAAGCTGGAGCAGTACGACTACGCCGGGGCGACCGCCGTGGCCGTGGTGATGCTGGCCATTTCATTCATTTTGCTGTTGCTGATCAACGCCTTGCAGGCCTGGCAGCGCCGCCACACGGGAGCCCCGGCATGAACGCGCAACGCAACGCCCGCGCAGGTACGACCGAGGCGGCCTGGGTGCGCACCACGCTGCTGACGGTGGCCCTGGTGTTTCTGTTCTTCTTCTTGGTGCTGCCGCTGGCGGCGGTGTTTACCGAGGCTTTTCGCAAAGGGGCTGACGCCTATTTTGAGGCATTGAAGGAACCTG
>CANFZJ010000184.1 GCA_947451445.1 Comamonadaceae bacterium | reverse complement strand
GGGCCACCACCGACCGCGTGGGCGCTCAAGGCGTGGGCCACGATGCCGCTTTGCAGGGCCTGGCTGCTGACGGCCACGTCGGAAATGGCCGGGTCCAGCATCAGCGCCAGGTGCATGCCTGCCGAGCCGCCGCATACCGTACCTACATCCCCCAAATGCCGTTGCAGCGCGCTGCGCAGGGCGTCGCGGCGCTGCCGGTACAGGCGGCGCATGCGGCGCAGATGGGTGGCGAACTGGCCGCTGCGTAAAAACTCGGCCAGCGCCAGCTGGTCGGCAGCGCGGCCCCGGGGCAGGGCTTGCGTAGCCAGCTGTTCCAGCGCCGCCACCCGGTTTTGCGGCACGACCATGAAGCCGATGCGCAGCGCGGGGAACATGGTTTTGCTGAAGGTGCCCAGGTAGAGCACGGGCGCATCGGGCTGCAGGCCTTGCATGGCGGCCAGCGGCGGGCCGTCATGGCGGAATTCGCTGTCGTAGTCG
This sequence comes from Comamonadaceae bacterium, assembly GCA_947451445.1. Lineage (GTDB taxonomy): Bacteria > Pseudomonadota > Gammaproteobacteria > Burkholderiales > Burkholderiaceae_C > Rhodoferax_B. The sequence goes on along the minus strand of CANFZJ010000184.1, from coordinate 6,012 downwards.
TCCTCCAGCACCAGCGCGCCCACGGCCTGGGCCTGGGCGATCAGCGCCAGCCGCCGCGCCAAACTCAGCACGCTGCCCAGCGGGTACTGGTGGGACGGCGTGGCGTAGACCAGTTTGGGCGGGTGCTGCTGCCAGTCGGCGGCGCTGGGGGCCATGCCGTCGGCATCGACCGCTATGCCGTGTACGCGCAGCTCGGCGCTGTGGAAGGCGGTCAGCGCGCCCCGGTAGCCGGGGTTTTCCAGCCACACGGTGTCGCCTGCATCGGCAAAGGCGTGGGCGCACAGGTCCAGGCTGCCTTGCGTGCCGTCGGTAATGAACACCTGGCGGGCGTCGCACACCACGCCGCGTGAGGCGCGCAAATGCGCGGCAATGGCTTCGCGCAGCACGGGTTGCCCGGCGGGGCCGCCGTAGTTCAGCTGCACGGTGGAGAGGCTGCGCCAGGCCTGGTCCATCAGGCGCCGCCAGGTGGCCAGCGGGAAGTCGGCCAACGAGGGCACGCCGGGCACAAAAGCGCCCATCCAATGGGCCTCGGGCAGGGGGGCGTGGTGAACCAGGGGTTGGGCGCGGCGCGACAGGGCGGGCGGTGCCTCGGCGGTTTTTACGGTGGGGGCTGCGGTACGCGGTGCCAGGTCGGCCACCACGGTGCCGCGCCGGTCGGGCAGCACATAGCCTTCGGTGGCCAGTTGGTCGTAGGCGTACAGCACGGTGTTGCGCGACAGGCCCAGGTCGCTGGCCAGCTGGCGTGTGGCCAGCAGCCGGGTGCCCGGGCCCAGCGTGCCGTTGCGGATGGCGGCGCGCAGGCAGCCGTGCAGCAGCCGCTGGCGCGGCCCGCCTTGCGGTGCCTGGGCGGCGGTGTACTGTGCCAACAGCAGTGCGTAGTCCATAGGTGGCCCTAAAAAATGGCTAGGTTATGGTTCTATTGGTAGAGCCACAAAAAATTATAGTGCGGCTTCTTTTCTTGTTTTTGAGTTACCGCCATGACGAACCCCACCGCCCCCAGCGACCGCACCCGCATCCGCCGCATTGCCGAGAACGCCGACTACCAGCGCAGCACGCTGTACGCCATCGTCGATGCGGCCTATCTGTGCCACATCGCTTTTCAGGACGCCAAGGGCACGCACTGCATTCCCACGGCCTGCTGGCGCGAGGGCGGGCATTTGTACATCCACGGCTCCAACGGCGGGCGGCTGCTGAAGCTGCTGTCTGGGGATGTGCAGGTCTGCGTCAGCATCACCCATGTGGACGGTTTGGTGCTGGCCCGCTCGGCCTTCAACCATTCGATGAATTACCGCTCGGCGGTCATCTACGGTTGCTTTGAACGGGTGACGGAGGATGCCGCCAAACGGGCTGCACTGGCCGCTTTCATGGAATCGCTGGTGCCAGGCCGGCAGGCCGAAATCCGCGCCGGCAGCGACAAGGAATTTGCTGCCACCACGGTGATGCGCATCGCGCTGGATGAAGCCGCCTGCAAGGTGCGCAGCGGTGGGCCGAATGACGACGCCGAAGACATGGACATCCCCGTGTGGGCTGGTGTGCTGCCGCTGCTGCAGACGCACGGCGCGCCCGTGGTGGACGCGCAGGTGGCGGTGGCGACGCCTGGCTACGTGCTGGGCTGGCAGAGCGCGGTGTAAACCGCGGTAATTCCATTTCTAAATCATCCCTGTCGTTGTTGTTTCGCCTTGCCGTGCTACAGCACTGTCTGCGGCTTCACGCCTAGACAGAAATGATTTGGAAATGGAATTACTGGCGTTCACGGGCGCATGGCTTTTATTCCAGGATGCCACGGAACTGGCTTTGCCAGGCCGTAGGCATCGCCCCCTGCAAGGGGGTTGGCGGCCACACGAAGTGGGCAAGCCTGGGGGTGAGCCCATTACGCGTGTGCCGCCTCCCGTGGCGCTACGGCGTAGTGGTCAAACTGCATGGTGTAGCTGGCCCGTCCGGCGGTCAGCGCGCGCAGGTGGCCGATGTAGCCAAACAGCGTTTGCAGCGGCACCATGGCGCGCAGCACGGCGGCGTTACCGCGCTGGTCCTGGCTGCGCACGTTGCCACGGCGGCGGTTCAGGTCGCCGATCACGTCGCCCACGTGGTCCAGGGGCGTGGTGACTTCCAGCGCCATCACCGGCTCCAGCAGTGTGGGCCCGGCCTCGCGCAGCGCCTGGTTAAACGCGGCGGCACCGGCCACCTCAAAGGCCAGGGTGGACGAGTCTTTCTCGTGGAAGCTGCCGTCGTCCAGCGTCACCCGCACATCCACCACCGGGTGCCCGGCCAGCACGCCCGCCAGGGCCGCGCGGCGCACGCCTTGCTCCACGCTGGGGATGTAGTCCTTGGGGATGACCCCGCCGGTGATGGCATTGGCAAACTGCAGCCCGGCCCCGCGTTCCAGCGGCTCCACGCGCAGCGCCACCTCCGCGTACTGGCCGGGGCCGCCGCTCTGCTTTTTGTGCAGATAGCGCACCTGGACTGCGCGGGCAATGGTTTCGCGCATCGCCACCTGGGGCGGGCCGGTGTGCACCGTCACGCCAAAGCGGCTGCGCAGTTTTTCCAGCGTTACCTCCAGCTGCAGCTCGCCCACGCCGGACAACAGGGTTTGGCCGGTGTCGGCGTCCTGGCCCAGGCGCAGGCTGGGGTCTTCGTCCACCAGCATGTGCAGGCCGCGCGAGAACTGGTTTTGCGCGTCGCGCGAGCGCGGCTCCACCGCCATCGCAATGACGGGCTCGGGCGCGTGGATTTCTTCCAGCACCAGGGGCTGCGCCGGGTCGCACAGCGTATGGCCGGTCTTGCTGGCCTTCAGGCCCGCCACGGCCACGATGTCACCGGCTTGGGCCAGTGCCAGTTCTTCGCGCCGGTCGGCATGCATTTGCACCACGCGCGACAAGCGTTCGCGCTGGCCGGTGTTGGCGTTCAGTACCTGGCTGCCTGCATGGGCCTCGCCCCGGTAAACGCGCAGATAGCCCAGCGTGCCGTGCTCGTCGTGCACCACCTTGAAGACCAGCGCGGCAAAGCCATCACCGGGCGGCAAATGGTTGGCGCGGTCTTCGGGCGCAGGCAGGTAGTCCACCACGGCATCCAGCAGGGGCTCGATGCCCTTGTTCTTCAGCGCGGCACCGGCCAGCACGGGCACGAAGGCACCTGCCAGCGTGCCTTTGCGGATACCGCTGCGCAGCTGTGCGTCTGTCAGTTCGTCGCCGTTCAGGTAGGCGGCCAGCAGGGTGTCGTCGCGTTCCACGGCGGTTTCCACCAGCGTTTGGCGCGCGCTTGCCACTGCCGCCCGCATGTGCTCGGGCACGGGGCCGTGTTCCAGCGTGGGTTTGCCTTGGGCGTTGGGCGGCCAGGTCAGGGCTTGCAGGGTCAGCAGATCGACCACGCCGCTGAACGCGGCTTCCGCACCGATGGGCAGTTGCAGCACCAGCGGGGTGACGCCCAGGCGCTCGGCCAGCATGGCGACCACGCGGGCAAAGTCGGCCCCGGTGCGGTCCAGCTTGTTGACCAGCGCGATGCGCGGCACGTGGTACTGGTCGGCCAGGCGCCAGTTGGTTTCGGTTTGCGGCTCGACCCCGGCCACGCCGTCGAAGACCACTACCGCGCCGTCCAGCACGCGCAGCGAGCGGCTCACCTCGATGTTGAAGTCGATGTGGCCGGGTGTGTCGATCAGGTTGATCTGGTGGCCGCGCCAGGCCACGGTGGTGGCGGCGCTGTTGATGGTGATGCCGCGCGCCCGCTCCTGCGGGTCGTAGTCCATGGTGGTGTTGCCGTCGTGGACTTCACCGGTGCGGTGGATTTCGCCGGTGGTGAACAGCACCCGCTCGCTGACGGTGGTCTTGCCAGCATCCACGTGGGCGATGATGCCGATGTTGCGTAGGGGGCGTTGCGCATGCATGCCAGTCTCCTTGCAGACGGCCCCCATGACAGAGCAGGACTTACGCAAGTCCTACAGATTCAGGCGGCGATCTTCTCCAGACAATAGCCCAGGCCGCGCACGGTGGCAATGCGGATCGGGCCTTTTTCGATCTTCTTGCGCAGCCGGTAGATGTAGACCTCGATGGCGTTGACGCTGACCTCTTCGCCCCATTCGCACAGCCGCTCGATCAGCTGTTCCTTGCTGACCAGCCGCCCGGCGCGCTGCAGCAGCACCTCCAGCAGGCCCAGTTCGCGCGCCGACAGCTCCACCATCTTGCCGTCGATGGTGGCCATGCGTCCGGCCTGGTCGTACACCAGCGGGCCGTGCTGGATGTTGCTGCTGGCCGCACCGGCACCGCGCCGGGCCAGGGCGCGCACCCGGGCTTCCAGCTCTTGCAGTGAAAACGGCTTGGCCATGTAGTCGTCGGCCCCGTAGTCCAGGCCTTTGACACGCTCTTCCACACTGTCGGCGGCGGTCAAAATCAGCACCGGCAGCGACGAGCCACGGGCCCGCAGGCGTTTCAGCACCTCCAGCCCGTGCATTTTGGGCAGGCCCAGGTCGAGGATCAGCAGGTCGAATTCTTTGTTGGTCAGCAGCGCCGCATCGGCCTCGCTACCGTTGGCCACGTGGTCCACCGCCGCCCCCGAAGCGCGCAGCCCGCGCAGCAGGCCATCGGCCAGCACCTGGTCGTCTTCGGCAATCAATATGCGCATTTTTTGTCCCCTTTGTAGGTCTTATGCGGGCGATTCTAGGCCGCGTAGGCTTCTAGTCCCAGGGCGACGACGGTGGCCACCTCGGGGCTGACGGCTTGGCGGAATTCGGCCTCTGCCTGCGCCACGGCAGCCTGGTAGGCCTGCAGCCAGGCCAGCCCGGTGGCGGTGAACACCACGCGCCGGGCCCGGGCGTCCAGCGGGTCGGGCACGCGCGCCACCATGCCCCAGGCCACGCACTGGTCCACCAGGTCGCCCATGGCCTGTTTGCTCATGCCGGCCTGGGCGGCCAGGTCGGTGAGCCGCGCGCCTGGCAAAGGCAGATGCCGGGTGATGTGGATGTGCGCCGCGCCTACCTGGGCCCGTGCGGCCAGGTTGCCCAGCGCCAGCGGCACCTCGATGTTGCGCGCCACCAGCGCCAGCACCCGGGCGTCAAACTGGCGCAGCGCGCTGTCTAGCAAGCGGCCCAGGTGGGTGGCGCGCCAGCTTTCTTCCGTTAAATTTGCCATGGTTTGATGGTAAGGCAAACTGACTAAAAATTGCTTTGAAGATTTTGAATGCACTCATAAACTACTGTTCAAGCATCCAGCCTGTAGTTAATGTCAGGCGCTGCAAACCGTCAGTTCCCTTGATCTTTTGAAAGACACCACCATGAACGCCACCGCTACCGCCCGCGCTCCCGTCGCCGCCCCCACCCCTGCTGCCCTGGCCGAAAAAGCCAAGGCCCTGCAAGCCGCGCTGGCGCAGATCGAAAAGCAGTTTGGCAAGGGCACCATCATGCGTCTGGGCGAGGGCGAGGTCATCGAAGACATCCAGGTGGTGTCCACCGGCTCGCTGGGCCTGGACATTGCGTTGGGCGTCGGCGGCCTGCCGCGTGGCCGGGTGATTGAAATCTACGGCCCTGAGTCCAGCGGCAAAACCACGTTGACCCTGCAAGTCATCGCCGAGATGCAAAAGCTGGGCGGCACCTGCGCCTTTGTGGATGCCGAGCACGCGCTGGACACCCAGTACGCGCAAAACCTGGGCGTCAACCTGCAAGAAATGCTGATCAGCCAGCCCGACACCGGCGAGCAAGCGCTGGAAATCGTCGATTCCCTGGTGCGCTCCGGTGCGGTGGACTTGATCGTGGTCGATTCGGTCGCCGCGCTGACCCCCAAGGCCGAGCTGGAAGGCGAAATGGGCGACAGCCTGCCCGGTTTGCAGGCCCGGCTGATGAGCCAGGCACTGCGCAAGCTCACCGCCACCATCAAAAAAGCCAACTGCATGGTCATCTTCATCAACCAGATCCGCATGAAGATCGGCGTGATGTTCGGCAGCCCCGAGACCACCACCGGCGGCAACGCGCTGAAGTTCTACGCCTCGGTGCGCCTGGACATCCGCCGCACCGGCACCATCAAAAAGGGC
>CANFZJ010000183.1 GCA_947451445.1 Comamonadaceae bacterium | reverse complement strand
TGGCGTGGCCGATGTCGCCCAGGCGGATGCCGGGCTTCACCATTTTGATGCCGTGCCACATCGCGTCATAGGTCAGCGCGGCCAGCCGTTTGGCCAGGATACTGCCTTCGCCCGCGATGAACATGCGGCTGGTGTCGCCGTGCCAGCCGTCTTTGATGACGGTCACGTCGATGTTGACGCTATCGCCTTTTTTCAGCGGCTTGTCGTTCGGAATGCCGTGGCAAACCTGGTGGTTGACCGAGGTGCAAATCGACTTGGGGTAGGGGATATTGCCGCCGCCGGTGTAGTTCAGCGGGGCCGGAATGCCGCCCTGTACCTGGGTGATGTAGTCGTGCGCCAGCTTGTCTAGCTGGTTGGTTGTCACGCCAGGCACCACGTGGGGGGTCAGGTAGTCGAGAACTTCCGAGGCCAGTCGGCCTGCGACGCGCATACCTGCGATGCCGTCTGCGTCTTTGTAGGTGATAGTCATGGGGCTGATTATCCTAGATGCCGTGCCGTTAAAATTCGCCGCCTAATCTTCTCCATCAGGCCGCCACAGTGACCTTGCACATTTCTCAGTTTGAAGGCGGCAACGCCCTCAGCGACTTCCGCGTTCAGCAACTCCTTCCCCGGCTCCAGGCCATCCACGACAAGATTACCGGCGTATCTGCCCGTTTCGTGCACTTGGTGGCATCCGACGCCCCCATTTCTGATGCCGTCAGCGCCCAGCTGGCCGGTTTGTTGACCTACGGCGACCCGTACACCGCAGTGGCCGATGGCCCGCTGCTGGTCGTCACCCCGCGCTTCGGCACCGTGTCGCCCTGGGCCTCCAAGGCCACCGACATCGCCCACAACTGCGGTTTGGCCGTGCGCCGGGTCGAGCGCTGTGTGGAATACCGCCTGACCGTGAAGCAGCCGCTGCTGGGTAAAACCACGCTCACCGCCGAGCAGCTGGCCCAGGTGGCCGACCTGCTGCATGACCGCATGACCGAGAGCGCCATGCTGGACCGGGCCCAGGCGCTGGACCTGTTCACCTCGCTCGAAGCCGCCCCGCTGGCCCAAGTGGACGTGCTCGGCGGTGGCCGCGCCGCCTTGCTGGCGGCCAACACCGAATTCGGCCTGGCCCTGGCCGATGATGAAATCGACTACCTGGTCAACGCCTTCACCACGCTCAAGCGCAACCCCAGCGATGTCGAGCTGATGATGTTCGCCCAGGCCAACAGCGAGCACTGCCGCCACAAAATCTTCAACGCCGAGTTCACCATTGACGGCGTGGCACAAAGCAAAAGCCTGTTTGGCATGATTCGTAACACCCACCAGCTGGCCCCGCAGCACAGCATCGTGGCGTACTCGGACAACGCCTCGGTGATGGAAGGCGTGGAGATCGAACGATTTTTAGCCAAATCGGCCTCTAGCGCAGATGGAACCAGCGCAAGCAGCTATGAAAAGAGTAGCGCCCTGCACCACGTGCTGATGAAGGTCGAAACCCACAACCACCCCACCGCCATCTCGCCATTCCCCGGTGCGTCCACTGGCGCGGGCGGCGAGATTCGGGACGAAGGTGCTACCGGCCGTGGCTCCCGCCCCAAGGCAGGCCTGACCGGCTTCACCGTCTCCAAGCTCTGGCCGCAAGATGGCGACGTGGCTATCGGCAAGCCCGAGCACATCGCCAGCCCGCTGCAGATCATGGTCGAAGGCCCGCTGGGGGGCGCGGCGTTCAACAACGAATTTGGCCGGCCCAACCTGCTGGGCTACTTTCGCGAATACGAGCAGACCGCCACCTCCGACGTGGACAGCATCCGCCGGGGTTACCACAAGCCCATCATGATCGCGGGCGGCCTGGGCACGATTGAAGCCACGCAAACCCACAAGATCGAATTCCCCGCCGGTTCGCTGCTGGTGCAGCTGGGCGGCCCCGGCATGCGCATCGGCATGGGCGGCAGCGCGGCCAGCTCGATGGCCACGGGCGCCAATGCGGCCTCGCTGGACTTTGACTCGGTGCAGCGCGGCAACCCCGAAATCGAACGCCGGGCGCAAGAAGTCATCAACCAGTGCTGGATGCAGGGCGCGGCTAATCCCATCCTGGCCATTCACGATGTCGGCGCAGGCGGCTTGAGCAACGCCTTCCCCGAGCTGACCAACGACGCAGGCCGGGGCGCGCGCTTCGACCTGCGCGCCGTGCCGCTGGAAGAAAGTGGCATGTCACCGAAAGAAATCTGGTGCAACGAGAGCCAGGAGCGCTACGTGATGGCCATCGCCCCCGAGTCGCTGGCGGCCTTCACCGCACTGTGCGAACGCGAGCGTTGCCCGTTTTCCGTCGTCGGTGTGGCCACCGAGGAGCGCCAGCTGGTCGTGGCCGACGAAGCTGCAGCCAGTCCGGTGGATATGCCCATGAACGTGCTGCTGGGCAAACCCCCAAAAATGCACCGTGATGTGACAACGGTTGCGCGCAGCTTCGCCCCCGTGGAACTCACCGGTGTAGACCTGCAAAAGTCTGCCATTGCGGTGCTGGCCCACCCCACCGTGGCCAGCAAGCGCTTTCTCATCACCATCGGCGACCGCACCGTGGGCGGCTACAGCCACCGCGACCAGATGGTCGGCCCCTGGCAGGTGCCGGTGGCGGACTGTGCCGTCACCCTGGCCGACTACCAAGGCTTTGCCGGTGAGGCAATGGCCATGGGCGAACGCACGCCGCTGGCGGCCGTCAACGCCCCCGCGTCGGGCCGCATGGCCGTGGCCGAGGCCATCACCAACCTGCTGGCCGCGCCCATCGACCTGCCGCGCCTGAAGCTGTCCGCCAACTGGATGGCCGCCTGCGGTGAACCCGGCGAAGACGCCGCGCTGTACGCCACCGTCCACGCCGTGGGCATGGAGCTGTGCCCGGCGCTGGGCATCTCCATCCCCGTGGGCAAGGACAGCCTGTCCATGCGCACCCAGTGGACCGACGCGGACGACAAGAAAAAGGTGACTTCCCCCGTCAGCCTGATCGTCACCGCCTTCGCCACCCTGGCCGATGTGCGCGGCACGCTGACCCCGCAGCTCAACGCCACAGAAGACACGACTCTGATTTTGGTGGACCTGGGCAAGGGCCAAAACCGCATGGGCGGCAGCATCCTGGCGCAGACTTTGAACCAGGTCGGCGACAGCGTGCCCGACCTGGACGACCCGCAAGATTTGGTGAATTTGGTCAACGCCGTCAACGCCTTGCGCCCGCAGATACTGGCCTACCACGACCGCAGCGACGGCGGCCTGTTCGCCGCCGCTTGCGAAATGGCCTTTGCCGGGCACGTCGGCGTGGCCTTGAACGTGGACCTGCTGGTCACCGAAGGCGACGGCATCAGCGACAGCCGCATGGACGTGGGCGACAGCAAAAACTGGGCTGGCCAGGTCGGCCCGCGCCGCGAAGAGCTGACGCTCAAGGCCCTGTTCACCGAAGAACTGGGCGTGCTGCTGCAGGTGCGTACCTCCGAGCGCGACGCCGTCATCCAGACCCTGCGCACGCACGGCCTGGGCAAGCACAGCCACATCGTCGGCAAAACCCGTCCTGCCGATAGCGCCATCAGCGCAGGCGTGGGCGAAGTCCAAGTCTGGCGTGACGCCAAGGCCGTATTCAGCGCCAAGCTGGCCGACCTGCACCAGGTGTGGGACAGCGTCAGCTGGCAAATCTGCCAGCAGCGCGACAACCCCGCCGGGGCCGACGCCGAGCACGCCGCCGCCGGAGCGCCCGCCGACCCAGGCCTGCACGTATTTATAGAGCCCAATAGCCCTCTAGCGCAGGTACTGTCTGCGCCAGCAGCTACTAAAACGGTAGCATCGCCCGCTTTGATGCTGACCCGCCCCAAAGTCGCCGTGCTGCGCGAGCAGGGCGTCAACTCGCACACCGAGATGGCCTACGCCTTCACGGAAGCGGGCTTCGACGCCTTCGACGTGCACATGACCGACCTGCAAACCGGCCGCGTCCGCCTGGCCGATATGCAGGCCGTGGTCGCTTGCGGCGGTTTCAGCTACGGCGACACCCTGGGCGCAGGCATTGGCTGGGCGCGCAGCATCACCTTCAACCCGGTGCTGGCCGCAGAGTTCAAAGCCTTTTTTGCCCGGCAAGACACGCTGGCCCTGGGCGTGTGCAACGGCTGCCAGATGTTTGCCGAGCTGGCCGACATCATCCCCGGCGCGCAGGCCTGGCCCCGCTTCACCACCAACCGCAGCGAGCGCTTTGAAGCCCGCCTGTCAATGGTCGAAGTGCTGGACTCGCCCAGCGTGTTCCTGCAAGGCATGGCCGGTAGCCGTCTGCCCATCGCCGTGGCGCACGGCGAAGGCTTCGCCAACTTTGCCTACCGGGGCGATGCCGCCCAGGCGATTGCGGCCATGCGTTTCACCGACAACCATGGCGTGGCGACCGAGGCTTACCCGTTCAACCCGAACGGCAGCCCCGGCGGCCTGACCGCCGTGACCACGGCCGACGGCCGCTTCACGGCGATGATGCCGCACCCCGAGCGCGTGTTCCGCAACGTGCAGATGAGCTGGACCAGCGGCGACACCAGCGCCCACAGCCCGTGGATGCAGTTGTGGCACAACGCACGGCGTTGGCTGGCTTAGTGGTTTATAGGCCTCCAGCGCATACGGAGTGTGCGCTGGTAGCTATATAAAAAATAGCAAACAGGCCCTGTTGCGGACCCTCGGGTAAACTCGTACGCGCGCTGTGCAGCGCCACGGTCTGCATACAAACGCCTTTCAAAAAACTCCGTTCTCCCAACCTTTATCCCCCGGTGCGTCTCCAATCCATCAAGCTGGCCGGCTTCAAGTCGTTTGCCGAACCCACCACCTTCCATCTGCCGGGCCAACTGGTCGGCGTGGTGGGGCCGAACGGGTGCGGCAAGTCCAACATCATGGACGCGGTGCGCTGGGTGCTGGGCGAGAGCAAGGCCAGCGAGCTGCGCGGCGAGTCGATGCAGGACGTTATTTTTAACGGCACCACCACCCGCAAACCGGCCAGCCGCGCCAGCGTGGAGCTGGTGTTTGAAAACAACGACCACCGCGCGGGCGGCCAGTGGGGCCAGTTTGCCGAGATCGCCGTCAAGCGTGTGCTGACCCGCGACGGCGGCAGCAGTTACTACATCAACAACCAGGCCGTGCGCAGGCGCGATGTGCAAGACGTGTTTCTGGGCACCGGCCTGGGGCCACGGGCCTACGCCATCATCGGCCAGGGCACCATCAGCCGCATCATCGAGTCGCGCCCCGAAGAGCTGCGCCTGTTTCTGGAAGAGGCCGCAGGCGTCTCCAAATACAAAGAGCGCCGCCGCGAAACCGAGCACCGCCTGGCCGACACGCGGGAGAACCTGACCCGCGTCGAAGACATCTTGCGCGAGCTCAATGCCAACCTGGAGCGGCTGGAAAAGCAGGCCGAGGTGGCGCACAAGTACAACACCCTGCAGGCCAGCGCCACGCTCAAGCAGCACCAGCTTTGGTATTTGAAGAAGCTGGACAGCGAGGCCGACCAAACCAAGGTGCAGGCCGATGCTGCCCAGGCCGTGAACGCGCTGGAGTCGCGCATGGCCGACCTGCGCCACGTCGAGGCCGCGCTGGAGTCCATCCGCCAGGCGCATTACGACGCGGGCGATGCCGTCAACCACGCCCAGGGCAAGCTGTACGAGGCCAGTGCCGAAGTAGGGCGGCTGGAGGGCGAAATCCGCTTTGTCATCGAAGGCCGCCAGCGTGTCGAATTGCGCATGGCCACGTTGAAAGAGCAGATCCAGCAGTGGGCCACCCGGCAGGACGACGCCCAGTACGAGCTGGAAAATTTAGCCGCCACCGGCGTCGAGGCCGAAGAAAAAGCCGAGCTGCTGGCCGCCCAGGTGGAAGAGCAAGCCGCGCAGATGCCCGACCTGGAAGACGCCTTGCAGCGTGCCACCCAGGCCGCCAACGGCCAGCGCACGGGTGTGGCGCAGATCCAGCAGCACATCCAGGTGCTGGCCGCAGAGCAGCGCAGCATCGAAGAGCAAAGCCGCCAGTTCGACCAGCGCCGCGAACGGCTACAGGCCGACAAAAAAGCCCTGGCCGCGCCCGACGATGCCCGTCTGGCCCTGCTGCAAAGCCAGCTGGACGAGGCGGTGGAGGCCGCCAGTGTGGCCGAGGCTCGCCTGCACGACTTGACCGAGGGCGTGCCCCAGCTGGACGAAGAACGCCGCGCCAAACAGGCCGCCGTCAACACCGAATCGGCCCGCCAGGCCGATGTGTCGGCCCGCATGGAGGCACTGAAGGCGCTGCAGGAAAAGGTCAAGACCGACGGCAAGCTCAAACCCTGGCTGACCCGCCACGGGCTGGAGGGCCTGCAGGGCGTGTGGAGCAAGCTGCACATCGAACAAGGCTGGGAAAACGCGCTGGAAGCCGCTTTGCGTGAACGCATGGGCGCGCTGGAAGTGTCGCGGCTGGAGATGGTGCGCGCCTTTGCCGGGCTGGACGGCCGCGACGTGCCGCCCGCCAAGCTGGCCTTTTACAGCCCTCCCAACACCGGCCCCGC
>CANFZJ010000182.1 GCA_947451445.1 Comamonadaceae bacterium | reverse complement strand
GGGCCGCAACCCAGCCCGGAGTTATCCGGTGCCCCGGCGATACCCGCGCTGCCGTTGCCTCCCAAGGTCAGCGAAGCAGACCAGCGCCGAGCCCGGTTGGCGGCCCAAAAACACAGTCTGGCAGTCTGCGAACGCCGTTTTGGCGAGGCCACGCAACAGTACCGGCGGGTGTTGACGCATGCCAGCAGCCAGCCAGAACAGGTCCGCGCCGAAAGCCAGGCAATGGTGTCTGGTTGTGTGAACGACATCCTGGCCGAGGGGGAGTCGGCGATCCGCCTGCTGTCCGAGGCGGTGGGCGAGCGCAGCGCCATGCACCCGGTCAACGTGATGGTGGTGTCGTTGTTGCTGGGCAAGGCGCTGGGCCTGCCCGCGCAGGCACTGGCCGACCTGGGGCTGGCGGCGTTGCTGCACGACCTGGGCAAGCTGCAAGTACCGGAGCGCATCCGCTACCGGGACGATAACTTTTCGGCATCGGAGCAGCAGCTGTACCAGGAGCACGTGGACCACAGCCTGGTGGCGTGCCGGCGCATGGGCGTGTCCGAGGACGTGCTGCGGTCGATTGCACAGCACCACGAAATGGCCGACGGCAGCGGTTTTCCGTCCGGTCTGGTGGGCGGCAACCTGTCTGCCGGAGGCAAAATTCTGGCCTTGGTGAACCGCTACGACAACCTGTGCAACCCGCCTCGGCTGGTGAACGCGATGACACCGCATGAGGCCTTGTCGATGCTGTTTGTACAGCTGAAGTCGCGTTTTGACACCGCGACGCTGGGCGCTTTTATCCGCATGATGGGCGTGTACCCGCCGGGGTCGGTGGTGCAGCTGGTCAACGACGGCTACGGCATAGTGGTGTCGGTCAATTCCAACCGGCCCTTGAAGCCCTCGGTCATTGTTTACGACTCTTTGGTGCCGCGTGATGAGGCCTTGATCGTAGACCTGGAGCATGCCCCCGAGCTGGGCATCCGGCGCAGCCTGAAGCCATCGCAGTTGCCGCGTGTGGTGCAAGATTACCTGGCTCCGAGGCAGCGGGTGAGCTACTTTTTTGAACGGGTTGTCGGCGACGACAGCCTGGCCCCAAGCGCATGAACTTGCAGTTTCTGGGTGAGGTCATCAACGGCTTACCGGATGCCGCATGGGTGGTGGAACCCGCAGGTTTGCGCATTGTGGCGTTCAACCCTGCGGCGGCGAAGCTGCTGCGGGTGCCGCCAGATGCCGTGATCGGCCAACCGGTGACCTTGCTGACATCTTCCCCCGAGGACGAGTGCTTTTGGGCCGAGATGGCGGCAGGCCAGGTAGAGCGCTTGGTTTCGCAAACCCAGGTGCTGTGCGGCGATGGCGGTGCAGTGTGGGTAGAGCGCAGCATCAGCCCGCTGCGCTTGGGGGCGGAAACGGTTTTTGTGGTCGGCCTGCGGGACTTGACGCCCCTGCGCACCCTGGAACACCGGCTGGAGCGGGTGCAGGCAGAAATGCAGTCCACGCTGGAGTCCACGGTAGACGGCATTTTGGCCTGCAGCCTGGACGGTGTCGTCACCGCCTGCAATCCCCGGTTTATCGAACTATGGGCTTTGCCACAGACCTTGGTGGTCGAACCCAGCGGTACGGCCCTGCACGCCCATATGGCGGCTGCCGTGGTGGATGCGCTGCCGTATCTGCGCCGCATGGAGCAGATTACCGCCATGCCTTTGCACCAAGGCATGGACACCCTGGTGCTGCGCAATGGCCGGGTGCTGGAGCGCCTGACCCGGCCGCAGATGCACCAGGACCGGGTTATTGGCCGGGTGTATTCGTTTCGCGACATGACCCAGCGGGTGGAGTCCGAGGCCCAGCTACAGCTGGCGGCCAAGGTGTTTAGCTCCAGCCTGGACGCAATTTTTGTGGCCGATGTGCTGCACCGTATCGTGGCCGTCAACCCGGTGTGCGAGCGCCTGAGCCGCTACACCCAAGAAGATTTGCTCGGTCTGCAGGCCGCGGATTTGTTCCAGGACACCGGCGACACCTCGTTGTTTGCCCGGGTACAGCGGCGTTGGCTGCGTGAGGGGCATTGGGACGGCGAAGCCCAGCACCTGCGCGGCGACGGCAGCATTTGCACCGTGCACCTGTCTTGGGTCACGGTGCGCGATGCCCAGGGGCTGGCTACCCACAGTGTGGGCTTTTTCAAAGACCTGACCGAAAAGAAAGCCAGCCACGAGCGTATCGCGCAACTGGCCTATACCGATGTGCTGACCGGGCTGCCCAACCGCCTGATGCTGGCGCAGCGGGTGGACTTTGCGCTGCGCCTGGCCGACCGCGACGGGGGCGAGTTCGCCATTCTGTTCATCGACCTGGACCGCTTCAAGAATATCAATGACTCGCTCGGCCACACCATTGGCGACCAAGTGCTGTTGGAAGTAGGCCAGCGCATGTTGAGCTGCCTGCGCCAGGTGGACACCCTGTGCCGCCTGGGCGGCGATGAGTTTGTGATGTACCTGCACCAGGCCGATGCCGAGGGGGCAGAGATGGTCGCGCGCCGCGTGCTGGACAGCCTGGGCCAGCCATTTCGGATGGGTGAGATGGATTTTTCAGTCGGTTGCAGCATTGGCGTGGCCATGTTTCCTTCCGACGGGCACACCTTGGACGACATGGTCAAGTCGGCCGACACCGCCATGCACCGCGTCAAGGAGCGCGGGCGGGGCAACTTTTGCTTCTACCAGCCACAGATGAACGTGGCCCTGCTGTCGCGCGTGAAGATGGAGCACCGCATGCGCCAGGCGATGGAAGGCGGGCATTTCAAGCTGCATTACCAGCCGCAAGTAAGCCTGATCACCGGCGCGGTGCTGGGCGTGGAAGCGCTGATCCGCTGGTTCGATGCCGAGCTGGGCCAAGTACCGCCGGGCCACTTTATTCCCCTGGCCGAAGAGTCGGGTTACATCATCACCATCGGCGCCTGGGTGCTCAACGAGGCCGTGCGCCAGGCGGCGCTGTGGCAGCGCCAGGGCCTGGAGCGCACGGTGTCGGTCAATGTGTCGGCGCTGCAGTTTCAGCAGGCGGACTTTGTCGAGCGGGTGGCGACGGCGTTACAGAGTTCTGGCTTGGCTCCGGCGCTGTTGGAGCTGGAGCTGACCGAGTCCATTCTGGTGCAAGACGCCGAAGAAGCGCTGTCCCGGCTGCAGTCGCTGGCGGCGCTGGGCGTGGTGCTGTCGATTGACGACTTTGGCACGGGCTATTCCAGCCTGGCCTACCTGAAAAAATTTCCCATCCACAAGCTCAAGATTGACCGGTCTTTCATTCGGGGCCTGCCTGAGGACGCCAGCGATACCGCCATCGTCAGCGCCATCGTCCAGATGGGCCGTGCGCTCCAGCTCACCGTGATTGCCGAAGGGGTAGAAACCACCGCCCAGCGCGACATGCTGCAAGGCTTGCGCTGCGACCAGTACCAGGGGTTTTTATGTGCACCGGGCGTGCCCAGTGACGAACTGGAAAGCACCCTCAAAGCCGCGCTGAAACGGCTTGCAGAACAATATGAAGCGGGATTGGCCTAGCGCGCTGAAGTGGCGGTAGCTACGGTTGGGCACACAGTGCGCGAAGACTGGGTGTGCGTAAAAGGTGTCTGCGAATGCCACCGGACCGGCATCCTGAACCGGGGTTCAGGTGGGCTAGGTCACCCTGGAGTTGGGTTCATCTAACGCGAGATGATCACGCTCCCCGGGGAATATTCCAGGCCCGGGCTCATGGAGCATTGGTTCAAGGAAATATAAAGCCCGGCGTGCACCGCAGACAGGCTGATTTTAAATCAATTGACCGTCGGCGTTGAGTGCGGCGTCCAGTTGTTCGATCAATTTTGCCAGTACCGGGTCGTCATTCGCCGCTGCGTCTGAGCGCGGGCTGGGCGCTGGCGCAGCGGGCTTGCGGTCGCGGTCCGACAGGTCGAACGCCAGGTTCAGCGCCGCCAGCACGGCGATGCGGTCGCGCGCCTTGATCTTGCCGCTGTCGCGGATGGTGCACATCGCTGTGTCCACCATTTTTACCGCGTCCAGCAGGCGCGCATCGCCACCGTCGGGGCAGCCCAGCAGGTAGCTTTGGCCGAGGATTTGTACTTCCAGCTGCTTCATACTGCGTCCTTGCGGGGGGCGGCGCGCACGGCGGGGGGCGGGCCCACGTCGGGCAAACGCTCCAGCAGCGCGTCGATGCGGGCGCGGGCGGCACCCAGGCGGGACTTGAGCGAATCACGTTCGTGCGCCAGGGTTGCCACCTGTTCGGTCAGCAAAACATGGGTGCGCTGCAGCTCGCGGTAGCGCACCAGCAGACGCTCGGTGCGTTCGGCAATTTGTTCAATTTGGGTGGGGGTGGCCATAAGCGTATCTATTCTAGTGATTCCGTTTTCATTGCAATTCGAGATTTGGCGCGAAGCCGCAGGCAGTATGGACATACGGCAAGGCAAAGTAATGGCATATCGGATTGCAATGGAAGCGCAATGATGCGTCTCGTGGACAATTCGGGTTTACTCCATCCAGCATGCCAATCCATCCCAGCGAACTCATCCTCGGCGGCCAAAAAAGCGGCAAATCGCGCCGCGCCGAGCAACTGGCCGCCACCTGGCTGGCCGCAGCGCCCGCGCACCGTGCCGTCTTCATCGCCACCGCCCAGCCCTGGGACGCCGAAATGCGCCAGCGCATTGCCCGCCACCAGAGCGACCGGGCCGAGCGTGTGCCCGGCATGTTGACGGTAGAAGAGCCGCTGCACCTGGCCGAGACCATTGCCCAGCACAGCCGCCCGGACACGCTGGTGGTGGTGGACTGCCTGACCCTGTGGTTGACCAACTTGCTGATGCCCGCAGAATTTATAGAAAATATGCCTCCAGCGCACATTCCACCTGCGCAAGTAGCTATCTTTTTGGAAGCAATCACCCAAGCCACCGGTCCGCTGGTGCTGGTCGGCAACGAGATCGGCCTGGGCGTGATTCCGATGGGCCGCGAGGTGCGTGCCTTTGTCGATGCGCTGGGCAGCCTGAACCAGCAGGTGGCGCAGCGCTGCCAGCGGGTCACGCTGATGGCGGCGGGTTTGCCGCTGACCTTGAAGGACGCTGCATGAAATGGCTGTGGCTGCTGTTCGTCGTGCTGCCTGCCCAGGCCCTGCAGGTGACCGACGACCGGGGCATTTCCGTGCAGTTCGCCCAGCCCCCGCAGCGCATCGTCAGCCTGCTGCCGTCGCTGACCGAGAGCGTCTGTGAACTCGGCCAGTGCCCTCGGCTGGTGGGGGTGGACCGCTATTCCAACTACCCGGCCAGCGTGCGCAGCCTGCCGCAGCTGGGCGGCGGGCTGGACCCGAACATCGAGGCCATCGTCGCCCTGCACCCCGACGTGGTGCTGCTGGCCACTGCGTCCCGCGCCAGCGCCCGGCTGGAGGCGCTGGGCTTGAAGGTGGTGGCGCTGGAGCCCAAAACCGCTGCCGATGTGCAACGCGTGCTGGGCAAGCTGGGCCAGGTGCTGGACGTGCCGGACGCCGCCCGCGTTTGGCGCGCCATCGACGCCGGGGTGTCGGCCGCGGCCCAGTCGCTGCCCGCACGGGTCAAAAACACCCGCGTCTACTTCGAGGTCAACTCCGCCCCCTACGCCGCAGGCCGTGCGTCTTTCATCGGTGAAACCCTGGCCCGGCTGGGCGCGCAGAACATCGTGCCCGCGTCCCTGGGCCCATTCCCCAAGCTGAACCCCGAATTTGTGGTGCGCGCCAACCCCGATCTGGTGATGGTCGGTGACCGCAACGCCGTGCGAATGGAGCAGCGCCCCGGCTGGGCGAACATCCGTGCCATCCGCGAAAAGCGGGTCTGCATCTTCACGCCCGAGCAGTCGGACACCCTGGTCCGCCCCGGCCCGCGCATGGCCGAGGCCGCGCGCACCATGGCCGCTTGTTTGCAGGACAAAGCGCCGTGAACGCCCGCAAAGCCGGCCTGCTGGGCGCAGGACTGTTGCTGCTCACTGTCGCCTTGCTGCTGCTGGGCACCAGTGTGGGCAGTACTGGTTTTGACAGCGTGCTGGCCGCCCGGCGCGACCCGCTGGCCTGGCAAATCGTCTGGGACATCCGCCTGCCGCGCAGCCTGGGCGCCTGGCTGGCCGGGGCCTTGCTGGGGCTGGCGGGCGCGGTGGCGCAGGGCCTGTTCCGCAACCCGCTGGCCGACCCGTACCTGCTGGGCAGTGCCTCGGGCGCGTCGCTGGCCATGGCCCTGGCGCTGGCCGTGTTCGGCGTGTCGCCGTTTGCCACCGCCTGGCTGGTGCGCGTGGGCTTGACCAGCGCGGCCTTTGCCGGGGCCGTGGGCGGCGTGCTGCTGACACTGCTGTTGGCCAACGGCGTGCAGCACACGCTGCGCCTGCTGCTGGCGGGCGTCATCGTCGGCGTGGTGCTGGGCGCGGCCCGGGAGCTGGTGACGCTGGCCACGCCCGATATTTTGAGCGCCATGCAGGGCTTCAGCCTGGGCAACACCGGCTTTGTGGGCTGGACCGCCTGCCTGCTGATGGCCGCCGTGTGGGCGCTGTGCACGCTGGTCGCC
>CANFZJ010000181.1 GCA_947451445.1 Comamonadaceae bacterium | reverse complement strand
GAAATGGAATGCATTGTGGCCCTTGCAGCGTGGCCTGCTACTTGCATATGGGCTGTCAAACTACCACCCCCCCTATGACTACCTCCCACACTTTCATCAAGGCTGCCGAGATCTGGGTGCCGAGTGCCGACGGCTATTTGCTGGAGTTCCAGTCCGGCGCGTTCGGCCCGTCGGCCTGGGGTTTTGCCAATATGACGCGGTCCATGTGTTTTGGCCGTGGCGAGGGCTTGCCGGGCCGGGTCTGGGAGGCGGGGCGTCCGCTGCTACTCAGCAAGCTGGACGGCAGCTACTTTCGCCGCACTACGGCCGCCCACGCGCTGGGCATTACCGGTGCGGTGGCGGTGCCGTATTTTGTCGATGGCGCGATCCAGGCGGTGCTGGTGTTCTTTTGTGGCAACGAGGCGACCCAGGCCGGGGCGTCCGAGCTGTGGTACGCCGACGCGGGCTCGGCCGGGGTGCTGACCCTGCTGGACGGCGCGTACGGGCCGCAAGCCCAGATGTTTGAGGCCCATGCCCGGGCGGCGTCGTTTGCCCCTGGCGTAGGCTTGCCGGGCATGGCGCAGTCCACCGGCAAAGCCTGCTTTTTAGAGGATTTGAGTACCTCCGAAGGCGGTTTTGCGCGCTCTGCATTGGCGGTAGACCACGGGCTGGTGCGCGGCCTGGCGCTGCCTTTTGGTGCATTCCAGGGGGTGGACCATGTGGTGGCTTTCCTGGCCAGCGAAAAGTTGCCGTTGGCGCACCGGGTGGAGCGTTGGGTGCTGGATGCGTCCGGCAGCTGCCTGGAGCGTGCCTATGCGTTCAGCGAGCTGCACGGTGGCCATTCGCTGGCCAAGGCCAGCCTGCCATTGCCCACCGAGGCTACCGCCGCCAGTGGTGCCATTGCCCATGCCTGGCGGACCGGCCTGCCGTCCATCAACGACCAGCCCACCAGCGAGCCTGGCCCACCGGCTGCAGCGGCCAGCGGTATCGGCGCGACGGGCTTGGTGGCGATTCCGTTGAAGAAGGACGGCATGGTCAGCGAAGTGGTGGTTTTGTACCTTTAATGCGGGTGTCATTTACACTCGCCATCTAATCGGCCCTAGGAGCCTGTCGGACTTTCGGCATCGAAGCGAAATTCGGACCCAGCGAGGACAGTTTTTGCCGGATTTGCAGCCTAATAGCTCCGCTATTCGGCAAAAAGACGGTGAAAAATGGACCGCTGCGGCCGGATTGCAGCCGATGTACCGAAAGTCCGACAGGCTCCTAAGCCGAGGTGATCTCGGGAGAGACTGCACACCGCTGCAGCGCCGAAGGAGCAACCGCCCCGGAAACTCTCAGGCAAAAGGACCGGATCACCGTATTTGAACTCTGAAGAGCTGCCGGGACCGTCGCCCGGCACACCGAAGGAGCAAGCGCGGCACCGCGTGAATCTCTCAGGTACCGAAACAGAGGGGGCGTTGGCACGTGTGTTGCGTGCCAGCCCATCCTGTGGACGTTCTGGAGTGTTCAATATGAAATCAATCGCAGTCATTGGCGGCGGCATCACGGGCGTGACTACCGCCTACGCGCTGGCCAAACGCGGCTTTGCCGTCACCCTGGTCGAAAAAAACCGCTACGCCGCCATGGAAACCTCGTTTGCCAACGGCGGCCAGCTGTCGGCGTCGAACGCCGAGGTCTGGACCCACTGGTCCACCCTGCTCAAGGGGCTGAAGTGGATGTTGAAGAGCGACGCACCCCTGCTGGTCAACCCCAAGCCCAGCTGGCACAAGATGGCCTGGTTTGCCGAGTTCATCAGCAACATCCCGCACTACCACCGCAACACGGTGGAAACCACCCGCCTGGCCATCGCCGCACGCCAGCACCTGCTGGCCTGGGCGGCAGACGAAGGCATAGCCTTCGACCTGAAGCAAAAAGGCATTCTGCACATCTACCGCGACAAGGCCGGTTTTGACCATGCGGGCCAGGTGTCGCGGATGCTGGCCGAGGGTGGTTTGCAGCGCCGTGCCGTCACCCCGGCAGAAATGCGCGGCATCGAGCCCACGCTGGCAGGCACGTACTACGGCGGCTACTTCACCGAAAGCGATGCCACCGGCGACATCCACAAGTTCACCGTGGGCCTGGCCGCCGCCGCCGAGCGCCGGGGCGTGCAGATGCTGTACGGGCAGGACGTGCGGACCGTCACCGCCCAGGGCGCGCAGGCCAGTGTCACCGTGGTGGACGGCAGTGGCGAAACCAGCACGCTGACCTTTGACGGCGTGGTGGTGTGTGCCGGCAGCGCCAGCCGCACGCTGGCTGCCAGCCTGGGCGACCGGGTGAACATCTACCCGGTCAAGGGCTATTCCATCACGGTCAACCTGTTGGATGCGCAGAGCCAGGCGTCCGCGCCCACCGTCAGCCTGCTGGACGACGCTACCAAGCTGGTCACCAGCCGCCTGGGCGACGACCGCCTGCGCGTGGCGGGCACGGCCGAGTTCAACGGTTTCAACAAGGACATCCGTGCCGACCGCATCCAGCCGCTGGTGGACTGGGTGCAGCAGTGCTTCCCCGGCGTCAGCACCCGCAGCGTGGTGCCCTGGGCGGGGTTGCGGCCGATGATGCCCAACATGCTGCCCCGCGTGGGCCGGGGCCGCCAGCCCTGCGTGTTCTACAACACCGGCCACGGCCATCTGGGCTGGACGCTGTGCGCCGTTACCGCCGACATGGTGGCCGACGTGGTGGCCCAGGCGCTGCAGCCGCGCCCCGCCATGGTGCCGGGCGGCTTGGCTACAGGGAACGCCTAGAAATTCAATGGTCGGGATGCACTTCAGTGCATGAGGATTTCGGGCACCGCGCAACGAAGCTATGCGCCCGACCATTGGATTTATAGGCGTGTCCTACAGCTGGTTGATGGCGGCCCGCAGCTCCTCCACCCCCAGCACCTCGGTCAGCACCAGCGGCGCGCTGCCCGGCTTGTACAGCACGTAGACCGGCACGCCGCTGCGGCCCAGCTGGCCCAGGGCGGCGGTGATGGCCGGGTCGCGTCGGGTCCAGTCGGCGCGCAGCAGCTGTACTTTTTTTACATCCAGGTCGGCCAGCACGGTGGGGTCGGCCAGGGTGGTGCGTTCGTTGAACTGGCAGGTGATGCACCAGGCGGCGGTGAAGTCCACCAGCACCGGCTGGCCGCTGGCCAGGGTTTGCTCGACCCGGCCCGGTTCCCAGGGCTGCCAGCGGCCGCTGGCGACGGCGGGCACGGGCGCATCCAATTCACTGATGTTTGGGCCGATAGCACCCGCCAATAGTGCGGTAGCAGCTATTGAAATGATAGTGGATGGTTGGTTGGCGTGGTCCAGCGTCCACAGCACCACGGCGGCCCCGGCCAGCAGCGCCAGCAGGCTGGCTGCGCCGTCCATGCCGCTTTGCTGGGCCAGCACCCAGACCAGCCAGGCCACGGTGGCGAACATGGGCACGGCCATCCACCGGCGCAGGGTTTGCATCCAGGGCCCGGGCCGGGGCAGCAGGCGCGCAACCGCCGGGCTCAGGCTGGCCAGCAGGTAGGGCAGGGCCATGCCCAGGCCCATGGCGGCAAACACCGGCAGCGCCTGCAGGGCGGGCAGGCCAATCGCCAACCCCAGCGACGCGCCCATGAACGGCGCGGTGCAGGGCGAGGCCACAGCCACGGCCAGCACCCCCGACAAGAATGCATTCAGCGCCGGGCTGCGCGCCTGCAGGCTGGCCACGCGGCTGGGCAGAAAAGAGCCAAATTCAAACAGCCCCGCCAGGTTCAAGCCCAGCACGGTAAACAGCAGCGCTAGCGCCGCCACCACGGCCGGTGACTGCAGCTGAAAGCCCCAGCCCAGCTGCTCGCCCCCTGCGCGCAGGCCCAGCATCAGCCCGCCCAGCGCCAGAAACGACAGCACGGCCCCGGCGCTGTAGGCCAGCCCGTCCACCCGGTGGGCGCGCCGGTCGCCCGCGTGCTGGGCAAAGCCGATCAGCTTGATCGCCAGCACCGGGAACACGCAGGGCATCAGGTTCAAGATCAAGCCGCCCAGCAGTGCCCCCAACAAGGCCGCGCCCCAGCTGAGGCTGGGCGCGGCGGGGATTTGCTGCGCCGCGCGGTTGGCTTGGAGCGCGGCCTCCAGCTTGGGGCTCAATACAGGCGCGGACGCCAGGCGGGGCCAGGTGCCGCTGACCTTGGCCAGCGTGCTGTAGCCGAGGCGCTGGTCGCCCTGGGTGGCCACCAGCAGCAGCGCCATCTCGGTGGGGCTTTGGCTGCGCAGGGCGGTCAGCGGCACGGTGGCCACCCACACGTCACCCTCCCAGCTTTGCGTGGGGGTGGCGGCGGTTTCGATGATTTCCGGGGTTTCGGGGAACAGCTCCAGCGTGCTGCCCACCAGCGCGTCGGGCAGGTCGGTCACGGTAATGCGCAGCTGCGCGCCTTGGACCACCACGTTGCTGCGGGCCTTTAGCGGCTGGGGCTGGGCGGCCTGCGCGGCGTCAAACGCGGCGGCGTTCAGTGCAGTCGAGCTTTTGACCGGCAGCTTCAGCACAAAGTCGCCTTCTTGCGGAATGCATTCCTGCTTGCAAACCAGCCAGGCGGCATGCAGCTTGACTTCCAGGTCACCGTCTAGCGCGCTGGAGGAGACCGTCAGCGGCACGGGCAGCAGCACTGTGCCCTCATAGCCGTAGTTGGCCAGCGTACCCACGGGGATCTTGTGCGGCAGCGGCCAGGCGATGTCGCCAGTCGCCACACCGGGCGGCAGCGTCCAGGTCAGGGCGGTCGGCAGGCCGGAGTCGCCCGCGTTCTTCCAGTAGGTATGCCACTGCGGCTGGTGTTCGATGCGCAGCCCGACCCACACCGGCTGGCCTGGCTGCACCCCCTGCGGTGCATGGGCCACCAGCTCGGCGCGCACCTGCGGCGTGGTGACCACGGATTTAGAGCCAAATTGGGCATTGGCGCAGATAGATACTGCGCAAGCAGCTATGAATATGAGAGCGGAACGGTAGGGCATGGTGGGAGGCAGGATAAGCGCTGTCGGAGCCGCACAGCGGCGGCAAAGTTCCGGCAGGGCTAGAGGAAGACGGGCGGCAGCTTCTTCGGCGCTGTGATGCGCAGCTGCTTGTTCACATTTTCTTGCCCAAACACCACCTCGATGTCGGCCACCGCCACGCCGAACAAGGGGGCCAAAAAGCGCACCATGTGGTCGGTCGCCCGTCCGTTCTTGGGCGCGGCGGTGACGCTGATCTTGAGCTGCGTGCCCTTGGGTTTGCCAATCGCGTCCTTGCTGGCG
Source organism: Comamonadaceae bacterium (assembly GCA_947451445.1). Taxonomy (GTDB): domain Bacteria; phylum Pseudomonadota; class Gammaproteobacteria; order Burkholderiales; family Burkholderiaceae_C; genus Rhodoferax_B. The sequence continues at coordinate 1,277 of CANFZJ010000181.1, read as the reverse complement.
GCGGGCTTGCCCAGGATGTTGACCACCAGCACGTCACCGTCCCAGGCGAAGAAGCTGTCACCGGTAGCGTTGCGCATTCAGGCCGGGTTCTTCAAACGCAGCAGCCCCAGGCCCAGCAGCCCAAACGCCCCGCCACACACCCGGTTGAACAGCCGCGCCCGCTGTGGCGTGCCAAACCAGCCCTGCAGCCGCCCGGCCAGCAGCACGTAGACCACGTGCGACAGCAGCGCGCAGGCCGCAAACACGCTGGTCAGCGCAAAAAACTGCGGCAGCATGGACGCGTCCAGGTGCAGAAACTGCGGGAACAGCGCGGTGAAGAACAAAATGCTTTTCGGGTTGGTCAGCGACACCAGAAAGCCTTGGCGGGCTAGCGCGGCCTGGGTTTTGGCCGCTCCGGCGTCGGTGGCCAGCGGCGCATCAAACATCGAACCCTGCCGGGTCCATTGGCGAAAGCCCAGGTAGACCAAGTACACCGCGCCTGCGGCCTTCAACGCTGCAAACAACCAAGCCGACGTATGCAACAGCGTGCCCAGCCCGGCCATCGCCGCCGCCGACACACAGAACAGCCCCGCCATGCTGCCCATAGAGCTGCCCAGCAGCGTCTTGCGCGGCCCGCTGGTGACGGCGTTGGTGATGGCCAGCAGAATCGCCGGTCCGGGGCTGAAGGCGGTGAGCAGGGAGATGGTGACGAACAGGAGCCAGGTGGAGGGGGTCATGGGGAGGATGGGCGCAACAGTACAGCATTTGAATCTAACCGATGTGGGGGCCTTGTGCGGAGGGCCATTTCGCCGCGTCCATTAACATCGAAGGTTTCGCACTGACTCAGAGAACACCATGGTTGCCAATATTTTGCAAAAACTCCCCGCTGGCGAACGCGTCGGCATTGCGTTCTCCGGGGGGCTGGACACCAGCGCCGCCGTGCATTGGATGCGTGCCAAAGGAGCGGTTCCCTGCGCCTACACCGCCAACCTGGGCCAGCCCGACGAGTCCGATTACGACGAAATCCCGCGCAAGGCGCTGGCCTACGGCGCCGAAATGGCCCGCCTGATCGACTGCCGTCCGCAGCTGGTGGCCGAGGGCATTGCCGCCATCCAGTCCGGCGCTTTCCACATCAGCACCGGCGGTGCCACCTACTTCAACACCACGCCGCTGGGCCGGGCCGTGACCGGCACCGCGCTGGTGGTGGCCATGCGCGACGACGGCGTGAACATCTGGGGCGACGGCAGCACCTACAAGGGCAACGACATCGAGCGCTTCTACCGCTACGGCCTGCTGTG
>CANFZJ010000180.1 GCA_947451445.1 Comamonadaceae bacterium | reverse complement strand
GCCAATGCTGTCCACGATAGCCGACTCCAGCAGTTTGGCCAGGTAGACGCCACCATCGGGCTGGAGCAGCTCGGCGTACTGCGCGCTGGCCAGGCGGGTGAGTAGCTGGCGGATGATGGCCGGTCTTTGCTGCTCGACCTTCTGCCGCCAGCGCCCCGGCTCAGACATGGCCAGCCGAATATCCAGCGTGGGGATGTACAGCAGGTGGGCCGGGCTGGCCGGGCCGGACGGCGGCAGGTCGATGGACAGGCTGGTCACAAAGGCGGGGATGCTGCGCTGCGCAAGGTCCGGCACCTCCGGCAGCGGCTGCCCGTTGGGCACTGCGCTGGCAGGCTGTGCGGGTGTGGTGACTTCCGGCCGTGCCAAGCGGATGGTGGGCAGGTCGGTCTGGGTAGCCAGGGTAGCCAGGGATGACCGCTGTAACTGCAGCACCAGCCAGCCGACCAGCACCGCGAGCAGCGTCCAGGCAAGGCGGGCGGGCCAGCCCGGCGTGGCGGCACGGAGGGCTGGCGCGGGCTGCTGCGGCCAAGGGGGCACGGGCAGCGCGGTGTGCAGCGTGCGGTCGTAGGCGCTGCGTTTTTCAGGGTTGCCCAGCACGCCGTAGGCCTGCGCGATCAGGACCGCGCTGTTGTTGGTGCCCTGGGGATTCTTGTCCGGGTGGTGCCGTTGCATCAGGCTTTTGTACGCGGCGCGGATGACTTCGGCGCTGGCCTGGGGGCTGACTTGCAGCACGTCGTAGTGGGTCATGGCACGGGTAGACGCGGGGGTAACGTGAAAAAAACTTTCATGCTTCGGGTCGGCTTCGCCGTCGAATCCATGAAAGTCAACGGTAGCTGCTGCCTCTAGACAGGGTGCGCTGCCACTCGGCCTGCTGGGCCTGGGTGCGCCTGCGTTCGGCGTCTTCGGCGCGGGCCCGTTCCGTTTCTCGGTCGTAGCGCTGTCTACGCTCTTCTTCTTGCGCGGCCATGCGGGCCTTTTCTTCGGCGTACTGCAGTTCGGTAGAGACTTGTTCGCCGCGCCGACGGGATTCTTCCTCGAATTTTCTCTCGCTATCTGCCGCCTTGCGTTGCGCACTCTGCGCCGCCAGCACCGCTTTTTGGGCGTCTTGCTTACTCAGACGCTCTGCGTCCAGCGCAGCGGCCTCGGCACGGCTGGCGGGCCGCACGCCGTAAGTTTGGTAGTACTCCTGCAAAAAGGTTTTGTCTTCTGCCTGCTGGCGGGCGGCACTGTTCACCGCCAGCGGGCTAGGGGCCCACAACAAAAAAACCAGCTTGAATGCAGCCGCCATGGCGGTTGCGGCCCCCAGTGCTAACAAAATCCGCCGTAGCGACGACCCTAGCCCCGTGGCGGCGGGCAGCACTGCAGCGCGGGTGAACGCAGTGCTGGACGCCAGCGACGGGATTGCCGCATCGGCCCGCAGCCCCAGGGCGTCGGCCCGCAACGCCATCGCCTCAGCCCGCAGCAGCATGGCGTCAGCACGCAAATGGACGGCCTCGGCTGGCGGCTGCATGGGCACCAAAGCCAAGGCCGGGCTGGCCGCCACAGGCTCCTGGCGCACGGCCAGGCTGGCATCGTAGGCATCGCGCGATTGGGGGTTGGACAGCGTGCTCCATGCCACCTGGAGCAAACGTTGCTGCAGTTTGTAACTGTCTGGGTCCAGCGCAGGCTGCGACGTATCCAGCGCCTGCAGCAAGCGCTGGTGGGCCGCGCGCACTTCGGCATACGACGCATCCGGGGCGACTTGCAGGATTTCGTAGAGGGATTTTTTACGGGTCATACGGAGGTACTGGAGCTGCAGCATTGAAAAATACGCCATACAACTTTACACGCTCCCGTTGCTTTCCCACCATGGGGCGCGGCGGCTGGAATTCGGGCGCTCCTAGGAACAACCCGCCCCCGGTAGCACGGGGGCAACCGTACAATCTTCGCCGAGCGCCGCAAGCGCTTTGAATCGTCCTCTACTTTTTAAAAAACCTGCGCCCCAAAGCGCTTTGGAGACCCGTCTATGCCGTCCTCCCTGCCAAGCAAAATGCGCTCGCTGTGGCAACAGCTTTACCAAGACCAATACGGCGACAAGCTGGACGCATTTCTGGCCGAGCTGCAGCAGGCCGCCGCCCATGCCGCCCCGCCACCGCCCGCCACCTGGTTCAAGGACGTGGTGGTGTATTCGCTGTACGTCGATCTGTTCAACAAAGACTTCAAGGGCCTGACGCAGCGCCTGGCCTATTTGCAAGACCTGGGCGTGACCTGCCTGTGGCTGCTGCCGATCCTGGATTCGCCCATGCGCGACGCAGGTTTTGACATCAGCGACTACCAAAAGGTGCGCAGCGAGCTGGTGGGCGGCAGCGACGCGGCGGCCCAGGGCATGTTTGCCGAATTTCTGGCCGAGGCGCATCGCCGCAACATCCGGGTAATCTTCGACGTGGCCATGAACCACTGCTCCGACCAGCACCACTGGTTCAAAGAAGCCCGCAAGGGGGCAGACAACCCCTACCGCGACTACTTCATCTGGAGCAACAGCACCGAGAAGTACCAAGAGGCACGCATCATCTTCAAAGGCATGATGCCCAGCAACTGGCATCCATTACCCGAGGCGCCCGACACCTACTTCTTCCACCGCTTCTTCGACTCGCAGCCCGACCTGAACTACCGCAATCCCGAGGTGCTGCTGGCCATGTGCCGCGTGCTGCTGTTCTGGGTGGCGCAGGGGGTGGACGGCTTCCGCGCGGACGCGATTCCCTACCTGTGGAAGGAAGAGGGCACGATCTGCGAAAACCTGCCTGGCACGCACGCCATCGTCAAGTTTTTCCGCGCCATGCTGGACACCGTGCGCCCCGGCACCATCTTGCTGGCCGAAGCTTGCCAGCCGCCCGCCGAGGTAGTGACCTATTTTGGCGACAGCGACGAATGCCAGGCGGCCTACCACTTCCCGGTGATGCCGCGCATCTACCTGGCGTTGGCACAAAGCTCGGCCAAGCCGATTTTCGACACTCTATCGACCCACTTCACGCCCGACATTCCGGGCGACTGTGGCTGGTTCTCGTTCCTGCGCTGCCACGACGAGCTGACGTTGGAGATGGTCACCCCCGAAGAACGCAAGACCATCCACGCCGCCTACTGCCTGCAGCCCGAATGGGACTTCCGCCAGGGTGAAGGCATTGCGTCGCGCCTGGTCGACCTGTTCAAAAGCGACCCGGCGGCCATCCAATTGGCCTTCAGCATCAGCTTCACCCTGCTGGGCACGCCGGTGATCTTCTACGGAGACGAATTCGCCAAGCCCAACGACGACCAGTTCCAGCGCGACCAGGAGGCCCTGACCGGTTACCAGGACGCCCGCTACCGGGTGCGCGGCGCGGTGGACTGGCCAGCGGTGGACGCGGCCCTGGCCGACCCCGCTACGCTGGCTGCCCGCGTGCATTCGGAAGTGCGCAACATGCTGGCGGTGCGCCGCGCCCACCCGGCACTGTCGGGCGGCAACTTCCAGCCGCTGACCACGCTGGACGACCGGGTGCTGGCCTATGTGCGTGGCACGGCAGAACAGCAGGTGTTGGTGGTACAAAACCTGTCCGATACCACCGTGCATGTGGATCTGCCCGCAGGTGTGTCCAACACCCACTGGCGTCTGGTCTACGGCACCCATGACCTGGCACGCGGCGTGCTCACCCTGCCTGCCAAGGGCTTTAGCTGGTTTGCCGCCTGAGCTTTCACCTTTTTTTGATGGACACCCCATGAGTTCTGATCTTTTAAACCAACGCACCTCCGGTGTTTTGCTGCACCCCACTTCCCTGCCCGGCCCGCACGGCTGCGGCGACTTCGGGCCTAACGCCTATTACTTTGTGGACTGGCTGCACACCGCAGGCCAGTCGCTGTGGCAAACCCTGCCGCTGGGCCCGATTGGCCCTGGCGATTCACCGTACATGGGCAGCTCGGCCTTTGCGGGTAACCCGCTGCTGGTGGCGTTTGAACCGCTGCGGGAGCGTGGCTGGATCCGCGCCGACGCGCTGCAAGCCCAGTTTGACGACGAAAAAATCAACTTCGGCCAGCTGATTCCCTGGCGTCTGCAAAAACTGCGCGAAGCCTTTGCCGGGTTCCAAACATCTGGCACGGCAGGCGACCACACCGCCTTTGCCGACTGGCTGGCAGCCGAAGCCAGCTGGGTCGGCGACTACACCCTGTTCATGGCACTGGACCAGGCCCACAGCCCGGCGCTGTGGCCACAGTGGCCCGCCAAACTAGCCGCCCGCGACCCGGCGGCACTGGCAGCAGCCCGCACCCAACATGCCGCAGAAATCGGCTTTTGGGGCTTTGTGCAGTGGCAGTTTGACGTGCAGTGGAAGCAGCTCAAAGCCTACGCCAATGGCAAGGGTGTCCACATGGTGGGCGACCTGCCCATCTTCATCGCGCACCATTCCAGTGATTGCTGGTCGCGCCCCGACCTGTACGAACTGGACGCCACCGGCAACCCGCTGGTCATCGCCGGTGTGCCGCCCGACTTTTTCTCCGAGACCGGCCAGCGCTGGGGCAACCCGCTGTACAACTGGGCGGCCATGAAGGCCGACGGCTACGCTTGGTGGATCGAGCGCGTGAAGCGTCAGCTCACTCTGGCCGACGTGGTACGTATCGACCACTTTCGCGGCTTTGTGGGCTACTGGGAGATTCCGGCCAGCGAGCCCACCGCCGTCAAAGGCCGCTGGATGCCCGGGCCAGACTACGACCTGTTCGCCGCTATTGAGAAGGCGCTGGGCAAGCTGCCCATCATTGCCGAAGACCTGGGCGTCATCACCGACGAGGTGAACGCACTGCGCCAACGCGCGGGCTTCCCCGGCATGCGCATCTTGCAGTTTGCGTTCTCCGACGATGCGGGCAACGGCTTTTTGCCGCACAACTACGAGCGCGACACCGTGGTCTACAGCGGTACGCACGACAACGACACCGTACAAGGCTGGTGGGCCGACTGCACTGACCGCGAACGCGCCTACGCCGGCGAGTACCTGCACACCACCGGACCCGACGTGCACTGGGCCATGGTGCGGGCCTGCGCCCAGTCGGTGGCCAACCATGCCATCTGCCAGTTTCAGGACGTGCTGGGCCTGGACGGTCGCCACCGCATGAACACGCCCGGTACGGTGGGCTGCTGGACCTGGCGCTTCAAATGGGACTGGGTAAGTGGTGACATGGCCCAAACCCTGGCCCACATCACGGCCGCATCCCGCCGCACCGATTTTGGCCGTTTGCCCCTACCGGCCTACCCGGAAGGCAAAAACAAGCCATAGCCAAATCTCTGCGACAAGGCCACAATGGTGCTACGAACTACACTTTTTGTAGCACCCTGTGCAGACTGCATATGCGGAAAGCCACTTTTAATCTTAAAAACCCTGGCACGCCATGACCACCGCCCACATCTTCACCCTCGTTGCCGTTGTACTGTGTTTTTTAGGCGTTCTGGCCTGTGCGCTACTGGCCTACATGGCCTACCGGGCCGCAGGCACAGCACGTGCAGACCAGCGGGCCACCGCCGACATGCTGCGGGACATGGAGGTCCGCGTGGCGGTCGCAGCGGCCAGCGCCGTACAAACCGAAGCCGCCCATGCCCAGCGTCTGGCCGCAGAGTTGAGCCGGGCCTATGGCCTGCTGGGCTTGTTTTCCAGTAGTTTTGGCGACATCGACATGCAAGAGTCGCAAAAAATGGCCGACTCCAAGGCCGACCTGGCGGGGGAGATCGCCACCCAGGCGCAAGAGTTTGTCAACTCGCGTAGCGACCTGTATGTGGCCCCGCACCAAGACATAGACCGGGCTGCAGCCAATTTTCAAAAAGCGTTAAACGAGGTGCGCGCCCTGCGTGAAGACGTGGAACGCGAACAGGCCGATGTGGAACGCCAGCGACTGGCTTTTAAATAGCCGAATCCTTCCGCTGCCACCAGCCCAGCAACTCGTTCGCCACCAGCGCGCCCAGCACCAAGGCGCCCCCCAGCAACACGGACGCAGCAGGCTCTTCATGGGCCCCCAGCCAGGCCAGGGCGATACCGAATACCACTTCCAACAGCTGTAGCAGCGATGCCTCGGGGGCCTTGAGCGCACGGGTACACCACACGGCCAACACACAAGGTATGGCCAGCTGCACAGCGCCCAGCATGGCCAGCAGCCCCATGTCGTGTGGCGTAGCCTGGAACGGCAAAGCCAGCGGCAGGGTCAGCGCGCTGGACAACACCGCTCCCATCAGCACGGCGGGCACCAGGTCAATCGCCTCGCCGTGGGCGCGGCTGCGCTGCAGCACCGTCCAGTTAACCGCACCGGCAACAGGTACACACAGCGCTACCAACGTGCCCAGCCACTGCCCGGAACCGCCCTGCAGTCGCAACTGGGTACCGTACATGGTAGCGATGCCCACACCGGCTACCGCAATCGCCAGCCAGGTGCGCAACGGTAGGCGTTGGCCCAGGAAGATGCGCGCCAGCAGCGCGGTGATCAACGGTCCGATGGCCATCGTGACCAGCACATTGGCCACCGGAATCATGCTCAACGCCAGCATAAAAGCG
>CANFZJ010000179.1 GCA_947451445.1 Comamonadaceae bacterium | reverse complement strand
GCATGGTGTTGGCCACTTCCAGCGCGGCTTTGGACAGGGTGTAGCTGAAGAAGTCGGGGTTCAGGTTCCACAGCTTTTGGTCCAGCAGGTTGACCACTGCGCCGCGCACCGCCTCGCCGTTGGCGCTGCGTACCTGCAGGTGGCTGTGCAGCGCCTGGGCCAGCAGAATCGGTGCGCCGGTGTTGCTGCGCAGGTGCTGCTCCATGGCCGCAAAGCCAAAGCTGGCGGCGCTGTCGTGCTCGAAGGTGGAGGCGCTGTTGACCACCGCGTCCACACCGCCAAAGTGCGCCACCACCCGGGGCAGCAGGGCGCGCACGGCAGCCTCGTCGGCCAGGTCGGCTTGAAATACAGCATGTTTTAGGCCGCTGGCGCAGGTGGTATCTGCGCAATCAGCTACTGTTTTAATAGCATCTTGTTCGGAGTGGCGGTAGTGCACCGCGACCTGCCAGCCGCCACGGGCCAGCGCCAGAGCGATTTCGCGGCCCAGCCGTTTGGCGGCACCGGTGACCAAGACAGTGCGGGCAGAGGGGGGGTAAGGGAGTGGCATGCGAGAGGGTGGCTTGCTGGGAAACAGGCCGCCAGTTTAACGATTGCATTCCCCGCTATTTTCGGGGTTTGCCGAGCGGGCGGCAGGCTAGGATGGTGGGATGAACGACCTACGCAGTCCCAAAGCCAAGCGCAAAGTTACGGAGCGGCTCAAAGAGGCGCGGATGGGCGATACCCAGGCCCAGTACGACGTGGGGCTGATGTACGCCAACGGCACGGGCGTGGCGCGCAGCTTTGAAGACGCGCTGGTCTGGCTGGAGTCGGCGGCCAAAAAAGGCCACGCCAACGCGCAATACCTGGTGGGCAGCGCCTACGTCAACGGGGCCGGCACGGAGAAAAATGCGCTTGCCGCCGCCCAGTGGTTATTGAAAGCGGCCGACCAGGGGAATGCCAAGGCCCTGCTGAAGCTGCTGCCGGTGCTGGAGGACCGCCACGGTGCATTGGCCTACCAGTGCAGCTTGCGGGCGGCAGACCTGGGTTTGCCGGAGGCCCAGTTCAAGATGGGCGATGGGTATGCGCAGGGGCGCTTCTTGCCGCAGGACGCGGTGCAGGCCGCGGTCTGGTACCGCAAGTCGGCCCAGCAGGGACTGGCGCAGGCCCAGGTGGCGCTGGCGGAGTGTTTTGCTGCTGGACGGGGGCTGGAGCAGGATATGGCCCAGGCGCTGGCGTGGTTTCGGGCCGCGGCGCTGCAGGGCTCGGCGGTGGCGCAGATGGCGTTAGAGCGCTGCGATGCGGCGGGCCAGGGCCGCTCGGGTGCCAGCCCCAAGCCGGGCCGGGAGCGGCGCAGCACCGATGCCCGCTGGCAGAAGTTTGCCGAAACCGGCAGCCCCAACGACGCTTACCACCTGGGCTTGATGTACATGTCCGGCGTGTGTGTCGAAAAAAACACCAAGCAGGCCAAGCGCTGGCTGCAAATAGCGGCGCAGCAGGGCCATGCCGATGCCCAGTTGGCTTTGGCGCGTTTGTACGAACCCCAGGAGCCGCAAGCGGCTGCTGCCTGGTACGCGCAGGCGGCCCAGCAGGGCCACCCCGAGGCGCAATATGCCATGGGGCGGCTGCAGCGGGACGGTGCGTACGAGGAGCACAGTGCCTTGCATTCGCTGGGCTGGTATCTCAAAGGGGCCGAGCAGGCGCATCCTGCCGCGCTGTGGTCCATGGCCCAGTTGCTGCAGCATGGCGATGGCGATGCCGCTTTTTCCTGCCTGGAGCAAGCGGCCCGGCTCGGCGTGGTGCCAGCCCAACATGCCTTGGGGCAGGCGTATCTGGAGGGAGGGCGGGTGTCGCAGGACTTCAAGCGGGCGGCGCACTGGCTGCAACTGGCGGCGGAGCAAGGTAGTGCCGACGCCCAGTGTGCGTTGGCCGGTTTGTACGCTGCAGGGCAGGGGGTGGCGCAGGACATGCCGCAGGCCGTGCATTGGTACAGCGCCGCAGCAGCCCAGCAAGAGCCCAAGGCCCAGTGGTCTTTGGGGCGCATTTTTGCGGCGGGTGGCGAGGGGGTTGCACCCAACCCCCGGCAGGCATCGGCGTGGTGCAAAAAGGCGGCGAATGCGGGCTATGCGCCGGCACAAGCGACGATGGGGCTGTTGTCCGCCAAGGCTAAAAAATACGAACAGGCGGTTTTTTGGTGGGCGCCCTCTGCCGCGCAGGGCGACCCCGAGGCGCAGTTCAATCTGGCCAATGCGTACCGCTTGGGGTTGGGCCTGGAGCGGGACCTGGAGCGGGCGTTTGGGCTCATGCTGCAAGCGGCCGACCAGGGCGTGGCGGCGGCGCAGGCCCGGCTGGGGCTGATGTACGCCACGGGGGAGGGCGTGGCGGCGGACCAGATTGAGGCCACCAAATGGTTTTTGCTGGCCTCGGCAGGGGGCGACGCCTCTGCGCAGGCCAATGTGGAGCGGGCCCAAAACCTGTTCGGCCCGGCGCCGCTGGCCGAAGCCCACCGGCGCGCAAAAGTTTGGTCTGGCGGACGCTGAAAAACCGGGAAAGCGCCCGGCTTTTCAAGGCTTCGACACGCTCGCGCTGTGCGAATATGGTCAGGTCTTTTTGTGTTCTGTTGGCAACTCCTTACACCGGTAACCACCGTTGGCTATACAACCTGTCCATTCTGTTATCCAGTGCCTGACCGCGATCGCGCAGCACCACGGAGTGCAAGTCAATCCTGAGCGGCTGATTGACGAGTACGCCCTGTCCGCGCAGGAGCCCCGGCCTTCGCTGGTGGTGCGCATGGCGGCCGGGATCGGGTTCAAGGCGCGTATCGCCAAGCTGCGCTGGCAGGGCTTGTTTGCCCAGGAAGGGGTGTTTCCGTTCATCGGCTTGCTCAAGGAGGGCGGGGCCGTCATCGTGGTGGGCGTGCGCGCCGGTGGCGATGGGTCCGATGGCGAGGTGGCGCTGCTGAACCCGTTGATTCCAAAGGCCTCCATCCACTACCTGGACCGGGAAACTTTTTGCCATGCTTGGGCGGGCAACGTTATTTTTCTCAAGCGCAGCCATGCGCTGACGGACCCGCAGCAGCCGTTCAGTTTTCGCTGGTTCATCCCTGAAATTCTGAAGCAGAAAGCCGCCTTTCGCGACATTGCGGTGGCGGCCGTGGCGATCAGCGTGTTGTCGATGGCGTCGCCCATCTTCTTTCAGCTGGTGATCGACAAGGTGCTGGTCCACCAAAGCTCGTCCACGCTGTGGGTGCTGGCGGTGGGTATCTTGACCGCACTGGTGTTCGAGGGGCTTTTTTCGTATGTGCGGCAGATATTGCTGCTGGCGGCGACCAACAAGATTGACATGCAGATCACACGCCGCGCGTTTGGCCATTTGCTGTCGCTGCCGATTGACTATTTTGAAACCACCTCGGCGGGCGTGGTGGCGCGGGTGATGCAGCAGCTGGAGACCATCCGGGGCTTTTTGACCGGGCGGCTGTTTTTTACCTGCCTGGATACCATCACTTTGCTGGTGTACCTGCCCTTGCTGTTTTCCTATTCGGCCAAACTGGGCTCTGTAGTGGTGGCGTTTGCGCTGGGCATCGCATTCATCATTGCGGCCCTGTTGCCCACGTTCAAGCGGCAGCTGGATGTGCTGAATCTGGCCGAGGGCAAGCGCCAGGCCTTGCTGGTGGAGACCATCCACGGCATGCGCACCGTCAAGGCCTTGGCGATAGAGCCTGCACAGCGCAAACACTGGGACCAGTTGTCCGCCCAGGCGATTACCTCGCACTTCAATGTGAGCCGCACGGCGATTGCGGGCAATGCGGTGACCGACTTTCTGGGCAAGTTGCTGCCGGTGGTGGTGATCGTGCTGGGTGCGCAGAGCGTGTTTGACCAAACCATGTCGGTGGGGGTGCTGATTGCCTTCCAGATGCTGTCTGGCCGGGTGATTGGCCCGCTGATCCAGATCGTAGGCTTGATCAATGAGTACCAGCAAACCGGTGTTTCGGTGCGCATCTTGGCCGAGGTGATGAACCGGCCTTCCGAGGGGCGCGGCGCGGCAGGTGGTTTGCGCCCCGTGCTGACGGGGGAGATCAGTTTCGAGGACGTGACCTTCCGCTACCCAGGTTCGAATGTGGCGGCCCTGGACAAGGCCCGCTTCGCGATCAAGGCCGGAACCGTGGTGGGCGTTGTGGGCCGCAGCGGTTCCGGCAAAACAACGATTACCAAAATATTGCAGGGCCTGTACCCGATCCAGGACGGCATTGTGCGGTTTGACGGGGTGGATGCGCGCGAGATTGAACTGGCCCACCTGCGCCGCCAGATCGGCATCGTGCTGCAGGAGAACTTTCTGTTTCGCGGCTCGGTACGGGACAATATTTCCATCGCCAAGCCGGGGGCTTCGTTTGAAGAAATCGTGGCGGCGGCGCAGATGGCCGGAGCCGATGAGTTTGTGGAGCGCTTGCCCCAGGGCTACGACACGCTGCTGGAGGAGGGGGCTTCCAATTTGAGCGGTGGGCAAAAGCAGCGCCTGTCCATTGCCCGGTCTTTGTTGCTGAAGCCGCGTATCTTGATACTGGACGAAGCCGCCAGTGCCTTGGACCCCGAGAGCGAGGCGATTTTCATCCGCAACCTGTCCAAAATGGCGGTGGGGCGCACCGTCATCATGGTGTCGCACCGGCTGTCCACCCTGGTCAACGCCGACGCCATTCTGGTCATGCAGCAAGGGCGGCTGGCGAATTGTGGCAAACATGAAGAACTGCTGTTGAGCAGCGAGACCTACCAACACCTATGGCACCAGCAGACAAGCCACCTGTAGCCCCGCAGCCTCCTCCAGGCGCGGGCCCCTCGAACCAGACGGCGATTGACTTTTTGCCGGATGCGGACGAGATCGAGCGCCGCCCGATGCCCGGGGTGGCACGCTTTACGCTGCATATTTTGGCCCTCACCATGGTGGCATTTCTGGTGTGGGCGTCGGTGTCGAAGGTGGATTTGATCGTCGTGGCCCGGGGCCGCCTGGTGACACCTTTGCCCAATATCGTGGTGCAGCCGCTGGAAACCTCGATTGTCCAGACCATCGCGGTGCGCAGCGGCCAGGTGGTCCACAAAGGCGACACGCTGGCTACGCTGGACCCCACGTTTGTCCAGGCCGACGAGTCCCAGCTTAAGAGCCGGTTGGCCAGTTTGAACACGCAGCTCAACGGCATTGATGCGGAGCTGTCGGGGCGGCGGGGCACGCTTGCGGCCGCCGACACGGCGGACAGCAAAATCCAGTCGCGCCTGTCCACCGAGCGGCAGGCGAGCTACCTCTCCCAAGTGCGTCGGCAAACCGAGTCCATCGCCAAGCTGCGGTCCTCTCTGGAGACCGCCCGCCGGGATGAACTGGCCATGGCATCGCGCGTGACGGTGTTGCGGGAGATGGACGCCATGACTGACGATCTGGTGGCCAAAAAATTGGCGGTCAAAAGCCGCTTGCTGGACGTGCGGGACCGGCTGCTGGAAGCCGAGCGGGGTATGGAAATGGCCAAGAACCGCCAGACCGAAATCCGCCGTGAACTGTCGGCAGTAGAGGCCGAGAAGTCGTCTTTTGAAACCGGCTGGCGGCAAAAAATGCTGGAGGAACTGCTGTCCGTGTCACGCGAGCGGGATGCCGTGAACGACCAGTTGCAAAAGGCCAATAAACGGCAGAGCATGGTGGTCTTGACTGCGCCCGCCGATGCCGTGGTGCTGGAGGTGGCCAAGCTGTCGCAGGGGTCGATTGTCAAAGAGGCCGAGCCTTTTTTTACCCTGGTCCCCATCGGTGACGTGCTGGAGGCCGACATCCAGATCGAGTCCCAAGACATCGGCTACGTCAAATTGAACGAAAAAAGCAGCATCAAGCTGGACGCCTTTCCGTTTCAAAAACACGGTACTTTGGCGGGCACCCTGCGCACCATCAGCCAGGATGCCTTTCGCCGTGAAGCCTCTGCCGGCGCGGGTCTGGACGCGTACTACAGCGCGCGCATCGCGCTGGATAGTTTTCGGTTGGAAAACATGCCCGAGCACGCCAAGCTGCTGCCGGGCATGACGGTGACGGCCGAGATACTGGTTGGCAAGCGCTCCGTCATGTCCTACATCCTGTGGCCGTTGACGAAGGCCGTCGGTGAGTCGATTCGTGAGCCTTAAGCGGCGTGGATCCATGCAAGTGATAAATGCCTCTCGCCACATGTCGCCGCTGCGGTGGGGGCTTGCCTGTGTGGCGGCGCTGTTGTCGGGCTGCCAGACGACGCCGCCCGTCGGTGCCGCAGTGCCGCTACCGTTGCCCAGCACGTTTCGCCATGCCTTACCCGCAGCGGGAGTTGCTCCATTCTTAGCGCGGGAATGGTGGCGCAGCCTGGGCAGTGAAGAGCTGAACCAGTTGGTGGACAGGGCGCTGGCGAACAACCCAGAGTTGCGCATTGCGACACTGCAAATCGTGCAGGCCAAAGTGCGAAACGACCAGGTCCATGCAGGCGGGCTGCCCACCATCACCGCGCCATTGCGCTCGGCCATCCAGGCCCCCGGCGGTACGGTGGGGTCTGTGCCGGTGTCCGGTGGCGTGAGCAGCACGCAAAAGTCT
>CANFZJ010000178.1 GCA_947451445.1 Comamonadaceae bacterium | reverse complement strand
CCCGTGTGGCGGGGTTGGACAAGGTGGTTTACCACAACCAGTTGGGTAGCCAGGGTGAGCGGGTGCTGCGTGTGCGTGCCATCGCCAAGGCGATTGGCCAGCAGCTGGGCGGCGACGCGCTGGCAGCACACGCCGACCAAGCCGCCGAGCTGGCCAAGACCGATCTGGTCACCGACATGGTGGGCGAATTCCCCGAGCTGCAAGGCACCATGGGCCGCTACTACGCGCTGAACGACGGCCTGCATGCCGATGTGGCCGATGCCATCGAAGACCACTACAAACCCCGTTTTGCGGGCGACACCCTGCCACGCAACCCGGTGGGCGTGGTAGTGGCGCTGGCCGACAAGCTGGAAACCCTGGTCGGCATGTTTGGTATTGGCAACCTGCCCACCGGCGACAAAGACCCGTTCGCGCTGCGCCGCCATGCGCTGGGCGTGATTCGGATGCTGGTCGAGTTGAATCTGCCGTTGGAGGTGACGGCACTGGTACACGCGGCGTTCGACGTGCTGGGCGACAAATGCAGCGCGCCGCGTGCCGAGGCGGTGCAGGCACTGCTGGTGTTCATGTTTGACCGCCTCGGCGGCTCCCTGCGCGAGCAAGGCTACAGCGCCCAAGAGGTCGATGCCGTGCTGGCCCTGCGCCCGCAGCGGCTGGGCGAAGTGCCCAAGCGCCTGGCCGCCGTGCGCGCCTTCGCCGCCTTGCCCGAAGCCGCCGCCCTGGCCGCCGCCAACAAGCGCATAGCCAACATCCTGAAAAAAGCCGACACCGTGGATGCCCACGTCAGCACCGTGCTGCTGCAGGAGCCCGCTGAAATCGCCCTGCACGCCGCCATGGAGCAGGCAGTCCCCGCCGCCAACGCCCAGTTCGACGCCGGCGACTACACCGCCTCGCTGCAGTCCCTGGCCGCGCTGCGTGCCCCGGTGGATGCGTTCTTTGACGGCGTGATGGTGAATGCCGAAGCACTGGACGTGCGGCTGAACCGCCTGGGCCTGCTGCAAAGCCTGCACAACGCCATGAACCGCGTGGCCGATTTGTCCAAGTTGGCCTGACTTTCATGGCTTCGACGGCGCAGCCGACCCGAAGCATGAAAGTTGTTTCACATTAACCGGAGCCCGCCATGAAACTCGCCATCCTCGACCGCGACGGCACCATCAACGTGGACAGTGACGAGTTCGTCAAGTCGCCCGACGAATGGCTGCCGCTGCCCGGCGCGTTGGAGGCGATTGCCAAGCTCAACCACGCGGGGTGGCGGGTGGTGGTGGCGACCAACCAGTCGGGGCTGGGGCGCGGGCTGTTCGACATGGCGGCGCTGAACGCCATGCACGCCAAGATGCACAAGCTGCTGGCGGCGGCGGGTGGGCGTATCGACGCGGTGTTTTTCTGCCCGCATGCGCCGGACGAAGGCTGCGCCTGCCGCAAGCCTGCGCCGGGCCTGTTTGAGCAGATTGGCGAGCGCTTTGGCATTGAGCTGGCCGGGGTGCCGACGGTGGGCGACAGCCTGCGCGACCTGCAGGCGGGCGTGGCCGCGGGCTGCGAGCCGCACGTGGTACTGACCGGCAAGGCGGCGGTGTACCGGGGCCAGGCGAGCTTGCCGCCGCAGTTTCCGGTGGGCACCTGGGTGCACCAGGATTTGCTGGCGTTTGCCACGTTTGTCATCCAGCGCGAGGCTGCCGCCAAGGTTGCCGTGGCTGGATAGGTTGATGCTACTGTTTTAATAGCTGCTCGCGCAATATCTACATGCGCTAACAGCCTAAAAGGTTAAAAATGAATTTGCTGCGCTCGATTTTGCATCTGCTGTTTATGGCGGTCACCGTCATCCCCTGGGCTTCGGCCGTGTTCGTCATTCGGCTGTTTGCCGGACCGACGGCGGTGTACTGGGCTTGCGCGCGCTGGCTGAAGCTGGCGGTGGACAGCGGCACGGCGATCCTGGGCATTCAAAACCGCATCACCGGCATGGAAAACCTGCCGACCGACTCGCTGGCGTCGGTAGTGCTGCTGGTCAAGCACCAGTCCACCTGGGAGGCGCTGCTGATGCCTGCCATCATGCCGCGCCCGCTGGCCTATGTGTTCAAGCGCGAGCTGCTGTACGTGCCGTTTTTCGGCTGGGCCATGGCCTGCATGGACATGATCCACATCGACCGCAGCCAGTCCTCGGCGGCGTACAAAAAGATGGTGGCGTCGGGCAAGCGCTTAACGAAGCAGGGCAACTGGATCATCATGTTCCCCGAGGGCACGCGCATCGACCGCGGCCAGGTGGGCGAGTACAAGGCGGGCGGTACGCGGCTGGCCATCCAGTGCGGCGTGCCGGTGATCCCGATTGCCGTGACATCGGCCAAGTGCTGGCCGCGCAAGGCTTTCATCAAGACGCCGGGTGTGGTGGATATTTCCATCGGCAAGCCCATTTCCAGTGTGGGCCGTCGCCCGGACGAGCTGATGGCCGAGGTGCAGGCCTGGATCGAGGCCGAGATGCGCCGCCTGGACCCCGAGGCTTACGTTAAAAACTAGCCCAGTCGCCTTCTTCGGCGGTGGCCAGGGGGGCGGCTAGGCGCTGTGATTTGGGGCTGGCCGGTACGGCGCTGCGCACGGGTTGGGGGCGGGCTGGTGGTGCCTGGGGCACCGGGCGACGGGGCACGGCGGCAGCGTGCGTGGGGGCCGCGTCGGACAGCTTGAACACCGCCACGGCCCCCACCAGGTCGTCGGCCTGGGTGCGCAGGCTGGTGGCGGCGGCGGCCATTTCCTCCACCAAGGCGGCGTTTTGCTGGGTGACCTGGTCCATCTGGATGACGGCTTCACCGATTTGCGAGACCCCGGTGCTCTGCTCGCTGCTGGCCATGCTGATTTCGCCCATGATGTCGGTCACCCGGCGGATGGAGCCGACCACTTCGCTCATGGTGGCACCGGCCTGGTCGACCAGCGTGCTACCTTGCGCCACCCGCTCTACGCTGGTGCCGATCAGGTCCTTGATCTCCTTGGCGGCCTGGGCCGAGCGCCCGGCCAGGCTGCGTACCTCGCTGGCCACCACCGCAAAACCACGCCCCTGTTCCCCAGCCCGGGCCGCCTCCACGGCGGCGTTCAGCGCCAGGATGTTGGTCTGGAAGGCGATGCCGTCGATGACGCTGATGATGTCGGCGATCTTGCGCGACGACTCGTTGATGCCCTTCATGGTTTCCACCACCTGGGCCACCACGTCACCCCCCTGCACGGCGACAGTGCTGGCACTTTGGGCCAGCTGGTTGGCCTGGCGGGCGTAGTCGGCGTTTTGTTTCACGGTAGCGCTGAGCTGCTCCATTGACGCGGCAGTTTGTTCCAGTGCGCTGGCCTGCTGCTCGGTGCGGGCGCTCAGGTCGTGGTTGCCTTGGGCGATCTGGGCGCTGGCGCTGGCCACACCTTCGGCGTTGCCGCGCACGCTGTGGACGGTCTGGGCCAGCGATTCCTGCATGGTCTTCATGGTCGCCATCATGCTGTTGCTGTCCTGGGCGCGCAGGGGAATGGCGGTGTGCAGGTCTCCCTGGGCCACGCGCTGCATGGCTTTGCGCACCTGGGCGGGCTCGGCGCCCAGGGCCCGGGTCAGGCTGCGGGTAATGGCCCAGCCCAGCAGCCCGCCAATGCCCGCCATGGCCAGGGCCAGCCCGAACATCACATCTGCATACAGCGTGGCGTCGGCGCCGGCCTCTTCGGCCAGCGCGTGGCTGAGGCCGTTTTGGTAGTCGATGGCATCGTCCACGGCCTTG
Source organism: Comamonadaceae bacterium (assembly GCA_947451445.1). Classification (GTDB taxonomy): domain Bacteria; phylum Pseudomonadota; class Gammaproteobacteria; order Burkholderiales; family Burkholderiaceae_C; genus Rhodoferax_B. The sequence continues at coordinate 2,839 of CANFZJ010000178.1, read as the reverse complement.
AAGAGGGTGGTTTGCTCCGTACGCAGTTCCCCGAACAGCAGGTCGTTGGCCTCTTGCAGCTTGTTTTGCGCAGCCAGTGCGATGACGCGGTCTATGCCATTCGCAAACGGCACCCGTGTGTCGGTGATGGTCTTCAGGAACGCCCGCCCTTTGGGCAGGGCGGGCGACATGGTGTGGTCCAGTTTGTCCAGCAGTGCCATATTGGCGGCACGCATCTCCATGATGCGTTTTTGCTCTTGCTGGCGGAACTCCGGCTCGGGCTGCAGCAGGATGTTGCGTACCGAGCGGGCCACCGTATTCAGGTTGCTTTTGATCTCGGCAAACTGGGTCACCTTGACCATCCGGTTGTTGGCGATCTCGTCCATGTGCCGCGCCATTTGCTGCATCTGTCGGGCCCCTACCAGCGCAATGACGATGCCCAAAAATACGGCAATGCCGAAACCCAGGGCCAAGCGGGTGCTTACTTTCAGGCGGTCAAAAGACATGGGGATCCTTAAAGAAGCGGTACAGAAGGGGCGAGCGGTAGAGTCGCTTCACTTTTTGAAAATGCTTCAAAAAGTTTCTTTTTGTAACCTTATGCGCCGTGTGCCGTCAACCAGGTGTGGCGGCAAAACATCCTCCTTTTTGAGGACGTTTGGCATCGCTATCGCGGGCCGGGGCCGTCCGGCTAAACTTTCCGGCATGCGCCGTCTACTGCAGTTCACCTTGGATCTTTTGGATGCCACGCCGTCGGCTCCCGTGCCAGTTATGCCATTAAATACGCCTTTGGCGCAGAACCAGACTGCGCAAGAAGCTATTGAAAACATAGCAAACACACCGCTGCCCCAGTTTCGCCACCCCGAGGCCAACCGCGAAGTGCAGCTGCCTGGTGCGCTGGTGGCCTACGCCTTCAGGCGGGCCAAGCGGCGCAGCATCGGCTTTCGGGTCGGGCCGCAGGGGCTGGAGGTCAGCGCGCCGCGCTGGGTGCCGCTGGCCGGTGTGGACGCCGCCGTGCGCGACAAGGGCGGCTGGATCGTGCAAAAACTGGGCGAAGCCCGGTTGCGCCAGGCCGAGCAGCAGGCGCTGACCATCGTCTGGCACAACGGCAGCCGCCTGCCCTACCTGGGCCAGTGGCTGACGCTGGCGCTGGTGCCCGGCCAGCGCGGCAGCCGGTTGGCCGGCGATGTGCTGCAACTAGGCCTGCCGCTGGACGCCAGCGCCGCGCAAATCTGCACCGCCACCCACAAATGGCTGCTGGCCCAGGCCCGCGTGTTGTTTGCCGAGCGCTTGAACCACTTTGCGCCGCAGCTGCAGGTGCAGTGGCAGCGCCTGGCGTTGACCAATGCCGCCACCCGCTGGGGCAGCGCCAGCAGCACCGGTGCACTCCGGCTGAACTGGCGGCTGCTGCACCACCGCATGGCGGTGCTGGACTACGTGGTGGTCCACGAACTGAGCCACCTGCGCCACATGGACCACAGCCCGCAGTTCTGGGCCACGGTGGCGTCGATATTGCCCGGCTACGCGGCGGAGCGGGCCGAGTTGCGCAATGTGCTTGTCCCGAAATGGACTTGATTGGCACACCCCCAGTCTCCACACTTCGTGTTTCCGCCAACCCCCTTGCAGGGGGCGAACCCAGTGGCCCGGCAAAGCCGGTTCCACGGGTTCCTGGGTGGGGGCGGCTCGTCCGCCTCGGTACGGTTGTTTTAAGCGCTCACCGGCAGCGCGTCTGACGCTTCCAGCGCGCGCGTGTCCGCCCGCGCCAGGCCCCGCGCGGTGGGCCCAAAGCGCAGTACGCCGTCCGCCCCGCGCGCCCGCTGCAAGTAGCCGTCCACCCACAGCTTGTGCAAATGCGCCACGGCCTCGCCCATCGCAAACGTGGTCTGGTGCAGGTCCAGCACCCGGCGAAACAGCACCGGCAGGATGTCGGCGGCGCTGCAGGGCTGCTGGCGGGCGGCGGCCATCACCCGGCCCAGGTGGTCGCGGTGGTGGTCGTGCAGCTGCTGGATGCGGGTGTGCAGCCCCCGAAACGGCTTGCCGTGCGACGGCAGGGTCAGCGTGTCGGCGGGCAGGGCGGCAAACTTGTCGATCGAGTCCAGAAACTGCTGCAGCGGGTTCGACTCGGGCTCCACATCGAACACGCTGACGTTGGTGGAAATGCGCGGCAGCACCATGTCACCGCCAATCAAAGTGTGGGTGTCGGCACAGTACAGCGCGATGTGCTCCGGCGCGTGGCCGTAGCCGCTGATGCACAGCCAGTCGCGCCCGCCGATTTTGACGGTTTGGCCGTCCATCAGGCGGTGAAAGCTGGCGGGTAGCGCGGGCACCATCGCCGCGTAGTAGCCGCTGCGGGCGCTGATCTTGGCCAACGCCTGCGGGTCGCTCAGGCCGTGCTGCTGGAAGAACGCCGCCGCCGAAGTCCCGCCGTTGCCGCTGCTGTGCTGGATGTTGTGGGCGGCCACAAAATAGTCGGTGCCGCTGACCCACAACGGCGCGTTCCAGCGCGCGCACAGCCAGTGCGCCAGGCCGATGTGGTCCGGGTGCATGTGGGTCACGATGACGCGCAGGATGGGCAGGCCGCCCAGCTGGCTGGCAAAGATGGCCTCCCACTGGTCCTTGGCCGCGTCGGCGCTGATGCAGCAGTCCACCACCGTCCAGCCAGCCTGGCCGTCGATCTCATCGGCCAGCAGCCACAGGTTGATGTGGTCCAGCGCAAACGGCAGCGCCATGCGGATCCAGCGCACGCCGGGCGCAACTTCCAGGGTGCCGCCCTGGGTGGGCAGGGTATCGCCCAGCGGGTAATCCAGTTGTTGTTCTAGGTGGTTCATGGGGGCTATTATCAAAAACAGACCCCCATCCTATG
>CANFZJ010000177.1 GCA_947451445.1 Comamonadaceae bacterium | reverse complement strand
TCCATCACAAAGTGGGCGTGGCGGGTGGCGGCGCAGTTGGGGATCATGGCCACGGGCTTGCTGGCGGCGTGGGTGGGGTACATCTTGATCTTCACGTCCAGCACGGTGGTCAGGCCGCCCAGGCCTTGGGCGCCGATGCCCAGGGCGTTGACCTTTTCCATCAGCTCGATGCGCAGGGCTTCGACCTTGGTCAGCTCGGCGCCGGAGGCTTTTTTGGCCTGCAGCTCGTACATGTCCAGGTCGTCCATCAGGCTTTCCTTGGCCATCAGCACCGACTTCTCAGCCGTGCCGCCGATGCCGATGCCCAGCATGCCGGGCGGGCACCAGCCTGCGCCCATGGTGGGCACGGTTTTCAGCACCCAGTCAACGATGCTGTCACCGGGGTTCAGCATGACCATCTTGCTCTTGTTCTCGCTGCCGCCGCCCTTGGCCGCGACGGTCACTTCTACGGTGTTGCCAGGCACGATCTCGGTGAAGATGACGGCGGGGGTGTTGTCCTTGGTGTTCTTGCGGTCGAAGTGCGGGTCGGCCACCACGCTGGCGCGCAGGGTGTTGTCGGGGTGGTTGTAGCCCTGGCGCACGCCTTCGTTGATGGCGTCGTCCAGGCTGCCGGTGAAGCCGTCCCAGCGCACATCCATACCCACTTTCAGGAACACGTTGACGATGCCGGTGTCCTGGCAGATCGGGCGCTGGCCGGTGGCGCTCATCTTGCTGTTGGTCAGGATTTGGGCAATCGCGTCCTTGGCCGCCGGGCTTTGCTCGCGCTCGTAGGCGCGGGCCAGGTGGGCGATGTAGTCGGCCGGGTGGTAGTAGCTGATGTACTGCAGTGCGGCGGCTACGGATTCGATCAGATCGGCTTGGCGGATGGAGGTGGTCATGGAGGGCCTGGCTTGGGGATGGCTGGGTGAACGGTGGGGGGAAACCCTGAATTATCGCCTTGCGCTGCTGTGCGTTGGCTGACAACAGGGGAAGACCTTGCTTGCTATTGTTTTTGTAGCTAATGCCGCAAGTAGATATTGCGCAGGACGTTGGTTTTGTCTAAATCTGTATGTAGTCGATTTGTCAAAAAACGGACACATACGCTTTCTATGATTCGCACCAAAAGCCGCCTGATTCCTTATTTCCCCACTTTGGACCCCACCATGACCGATGTTTCCTTTGCCTCGCGCCGCAGCGCTTTGAAGTTTTTGGCCACCGCGCCGATGCTGCCGCTGGGCGCGTTTGCCACCACCTCGCTGCTGTCCGGCTGCGCTACTACTGCGCCCACCGCCACCGCCGCGTTTGTATCCGCCAGCTTCACCGGCATGGCTGCCCCCACGCTGGCCAACCCGGCGGCGATGGCCACCATGGCGGTGGGCTCCACGCTGAACGTGGCCTATGCCGACAACAGCAGCCGCAGCTACAAGCTGGCCTACCAGCCGTTCTTTAACACCGGCGACATGGTGCCGGACGGCAAGGGCGGCAAGGTACTGGCGGGGGGGTATTTCGACATCCACAACCAGCCCATCATGGACCGCTCGGTGCCCGGCAAAGAGCGCCATTTCTTCTCCGACTGCCCGGACGGCTCGTCGCTGCTGACCGTGCCCGGTGCCAACGTGCCCGGCGTCAAAGGCAAACCGGTGTTTGCCGTGGTGCAGTTTGAATACACCACCCGCGACCAAAAGGGCGTGGACGCCTACGGCACGCTGCCGTCGCCCATCGCCGTGCTGACGCTGGACCAAGACCAGACCACCGGCCAGCTCCGCCTGGTCAAGTACCACAACGTGGACACCAGCGCCGCACACGGCCTGTGGATCACCTGCGGTGCCAGCCTGTCGCCCTGGGGCACCCATTTGTCCAGCGAAGAGTACGAACCCAACGCGCCCTTCATCGGCGATGTGAAGCACTTCAAGGCCTACAGCAAAAACCTGTTTGGCGATGAAAACAAGGCCAACCCTTACCACTACGGCCACCTGCCCGAAGTCACCGTGCACCCCGACGGCACCGGCAGCATCAAAAAGCACTACTGCCTGGGCCGCATCTCGCACGAGCTGGTCCAGGTCATGCCCGACAACCGCACCGCGCTGATGGGCGACGATTTCACCAACGGCGGGCTGTTCATGTTCGTGGCCGACCGTGAAAAAGACCTGTCCTCCGGCACGCTGTACGTGGCCAGCCTGGACACCGGCTTCTCGGCAGACCCGGCGGCTGCGGGCGTCAGCGTGTACTGGGTCAAACTGGGCCACGCCACCAGCGCCGAGATCGAGCAGATGGCCAACACCCTGAAGCCCGCCGACATCATGGACGTGCGCAAGGACGACCCGAAAGACGCCAGCTTCACCCAGGTGTTCTTGAGCGGCGTGCCCAACTGGATCAAGGTCAAGCCCGGCATGGACAAAGCCGCCGCCTTTCTGGAAACCCACCGCTACGCCGGTTTGGTCGGCGGCACCATGGCCTTTACCAAGATGGAAGGCACCACCGTCAACATCAAAGACAAAGTGGCCTATTCCGCGCTCTCCTACATCCAGGAGTCGATGGTCAAAGGCGGCAAGGGCTGGACGCCCAACAGCGGTATCGCGCTGAAAAAAGCCCTGGTGGCCGGTGCCGTCATCGAGCACAAGCTGACCGGCGGGCAAAAAGACATCTCTGGCGCCGCCATTGCCAGCGACTGGGTGCCCACGGTGACCAAAACCCTGCTGGCCGGGGAAGACATCGCCGCCGACGCCATGGGCAACCTGGCCCACATCGACAAGATCGCCAACCCCGACAACCTGAAGTTCTCGGAAAAACTGCGCACCCTGTTCATCGGCGAAGACACCAGCCTGCACGTCAACAACTACCTGTGGGCCTACAACGTCGACACCAAGGCCCTGAGCCGCGTGCTGTCCACCCCCGCAGGCGCGGAATCCACCGGCCTGCACGCTGTGGACGAGATCCATGGCTGGACCTACATCATGAGCAACTTCCAGCACGCAGGCGACTGGCTGCCCCCGCTGCACGGCAAGGTGCAAGCCGTGCTGGACCCGCTGGTGCGCGCCAACTACAACGACCGCTTCGGCGCGGCGGTGGGCTATTTGACGGCCGACCCGGTGGCGATCCAGCTGGGCTGATGCTTGCTATGTAATAAATAGCTGCCAGCGCAGGTTTTATATGCGCTGGTGGCTGTTTTTATACTTTTTATTTGTGGGAGCAATTTCGCTGCTTTGCATCATTTTCAGACGCTGCACGCCAGCTGCCAGTGGCCCCCGGCAGCCACGGGGTTTGTGGGCATGCCTTGGGCGTGGGATGCACGCATGGGCTATCTTCACCATCCGTTCACACCACCGAGACCCCCCATGCCTATCCAAAACACCCTTTTGCGCGCTGCCCTGGTCGCCGCATTCGCCGCCACCAGCTTCGGTACCGCCAGCACGGCCTTCGCCGCTGCACCCATGGTCAAGACCCAGGCCCCCGGCTATTACCGCATGCTGCTGGGCGACTTTGAAGTCACCGCTTTGTCCGACGGCACGGTCAACCTGCCGGTGGACAAGCTGCTGACCCACACCACCCCGGCCAAGGTCCAAAAGGCGCTGGCCCAGTCGTTCCTGGCCGCGCCGCTGGAGACCTCGGTCAACGGCTACCTCATCAACACCGGCAGCAAGCTGGTGCTGATCGACACCGGTGCCGCCGGTTTGTTTGGCCCCACGCTGGGCAAGCTGGTGGCCAATTTGAAGGCGGCGGGCTACCAGCCCGAGCAGGTGGACGAGGTCTACATCACCCACATGCACCCTGACCACGTGGGCGGCCTGGTGAACGGCGACCAGCGCGCCTTCCCCAACGCCACCGTCCGCGCCGACAAGCACGATGCCGACTTCTGGCTCAGCCAGGCCAACCTGGACAAAGCCCCGGCCGATTCCAAAGGCTTCTTCCAGGGCGCGATGGCCTCGCTGAACCCCTACGTGCAGGCCAACAAGTTCGTCCCTTTTGACGGCGCGACCGAGCTGGTGCCCGGCATTAAAGCCGTACCCACCCCCGGCCACACGGCGGGCCACAGCTCCTACGTCGTCGAAAGCAAGGGCCAGAAGCTGCTGGTCTGGGGCGACGTGGTGCACGTAGCCGCCATGCAGTTTGACGAGCCCGCCGTCACCATCGCGTTCGACAGCGACGACCGCGCCGCCTTTGGTGCGCGCAAGCGCCTGTTCGCCGATGCCGCCAAGGGCGGCTACGTGGTGGCCGCCGCCCACATCGCCTTCCCCGGCCTGGGCCGCGTGCGGGCCAACGGCAAAGCCTTCGCCTGGGTGCCGGTGAACTACAGCGTGCCACGCTGATTGGGGTGCTATTTAAAACATAGCTGCTAGCGCAGGTGAAATGTGCGCTAGAGGCTGTTTTTATGTAAATTTTACGGGTACGTAGACCGGGTGGTGTGGGGTGGTTATTGAGAATTGCTATTATTTAAAGCTTTCAACCACCGGCCCACCACCATGTCCACCACCCGCACCGAACGCGACACCTTTGGCCCCATCGAAGTCCCGGCCGACAAGCTGTGGGGCGCGCAAACCCAGCGCTCGCTGCACAACTTCGACATCTCCGGCGAACAGCAGCCGCGTGAAATCATCCGCGCGCTGGCCCAGGTAAAACGGGCCTCCGCCGTGGTCAACCACGCGCTGGGTTTGCAGGACGCCGCCAAGACGCAGGCCATCGCCGCCGCCGCCGACGAGGTGATTGCGGGCCAGCACCCCGGCGAGTTCCCGCTGGTGGTGTGGCAAACCGGCTCGGGCACGCAGACCAATATGAACGTCAACGAGGTGCTGGCCAACCGCGCCAGCGAGCTGCTGGGCGGCGAGCGCGGCGAGGGCCGCCTGGTGCACCCGAACGACGACGTGAACCGCAGCCAGTCCAGCAACGATGTGTTCCCCACGGCGATGCACGTGGCGGCGGTGGATGCGCTGACCCACAAGCTGCTGCCCGCCATCGGCAAGCTGCGCGCCACGCTGGCGCAAAAATCTGCCGACTTTGCCGATATTGTGAAAATTGGCCGCACCCACCTGCAAGACGCCACGCCGCTGACGTTGGGCCAGGAGTTCTCGGGTTACGTGGCCCAGCTGGACCACGGCGCGCGCCACATCCAGGCGGCGTTACCCCATCTGTGCGAGCTGGCCCTGGGCGGCACGGCGGTGGGCACAGGGCTGAACGCGCCCAAGGGCTACGCCGAAGCCGCAGCGGCCGAATTGGCGCGGCTGACCGGTTTGCCCTTCGTTACCGCACCGAACAAGTTTGAGGCTTTGGCCAGTTGCGACGCGCTGGTGCATGCCCACGGCGCGCTCAAAACCCTGGCCGCCAGCCTGGTGAAGATCGCCAACGACGTGCGCTGGCTGGCCAGCGGCCCGCGCAGCGGCATCGGCGAACTCAGCATTCCCGAGAACGAGCCCGGCTCCAGCATCATGCCGGGCAAGGTCAACCCGACGCAGAGCGAGGCCGTCACCATGCTGGCGGCGCAGGTGTTTGGCAACGACGTGGCCATCAACTTTGGCGGTGCCTCGGGCAACTTCGAGCTGAACGTGTTCCGCCCCATGGTGGCGCACAACTTTTTGCAGAGCGTGCGGCTGCTAGCGGACGGCATGGTCAGCTTCAACGACCACTGCGCTGTCGGCATCACCCCCAACCGCGAGCGCATCACCGCGCTGGTGAACAGCTCGCTGATGCTGGTGACCGCGCTGAACCCGTACATCGGCTACGACAAAGCCGCCTTTATCGCCAAAAAAGCCCACAAGGAAGGCAGCAGCCTGCGCGAAGCCGCCCTGGCCTCCGGCCACGTGACAGCGGCGCAGTTTGACCAGTGGGTGGTACCTGCACAGATGGTGGGTGCTATATAAGTAATAGCTGCTAGCGCAGGTGAAATATGCGCTAGAAGCTGTTTTGGCTTAAATTGTCTAAACCCCGCGCTGCTCCAGCAGCTGCATGAAGTGCGTCCGCACGCGGTCTATGTCGGCAGTTTTGCCGGTGAACAGCTCAAACGCGCCAATCGCCTGGCCGACGGCCATGGTGCCGCCGTCGATGACCGGGCAGCCGCGTGCGCGGGCGGTTTGGATGAGCTGGGTTTCAATGGGGAAGTACACCACGTCGGCCACCCACAGGCCGGGGTGCAGCAGCTCGGCGGGTACGGGCATGCCGGGGTGGGCTTTGGTGCCGGTGGGGGTGGCGTGGACTAGGCCCGTGGCATTTTGCAAAACCGTGGCGATGTCGGTGCCTGCGCTGGCGCGCTGGCCGCCGTACAGGTGGTTCAGGTTGTCGGCCAGGGCCTGGGCGCGGCGGGCGTCGCTGTCTACCACCACCAGCGCTTGCGTGCCCAGGCGCAGCAGGGCGTGGGCGATGGCCGAGCCAGCGCCGCCGCCGCCGAGCAGCACCACGCGGGTGGTGTCCGCGTCCGGGTGGGCGTTGCGAAAGCCCCAGGTCCAGCCGCTGCCGTCGGTGTTGTGGCCGGTGAGTTTGCCGTTCTGGAACACGATGGTGTTGACCGCGCCCATGGCACGGGCCTCGTCCGACAGGTCGTCCAGCAGCGGTATTACGGCCTGTTTGCAGGGGTAGGTGATGTTGAGCCCGGCAAAGTCCATCATGCGGGCGGCCTGGATGAGCGTGGGCAGCTGTTCCATGCTGCTGCCGGT
>CANFZJ010000176.1 GCA_947451445.1 Comamonadaceae bacterium | reverse complement strand
CGTGCTGATACCGCTGCTGTTCATGGGCGATGTGGTGGGGCGTTTGTTCCATGAATTCGCCATCACGCTGGCGGTGTCCATCCTGATATCTGCCGTGGTGTCGCTGAGCTTCACGCCCATGCTGTGCGCGCGCCTGCTCAAGCACACGCCAGAGGAAAGCCATGGCCGCCTCTACCAGGCCACGGGCCGCTTCTTCGACCAGCTGATCCATCGCTACGGCCTGGCGCTGGACTGGGTGCTGGCGCGCCAGACCGGCACGCTGATCGTGTTCGTGCTGACCATGGCGCTCACCGCCGTGCTGTACACCGTGGTGCCCAAGGGCTTTTTCCCGCTGCAGGACACCGGCGTGATCCAGGCCATGACCGAGACCGCGCAGAGCAGCTCATTCGCCGCCATGGCCGAGCGCCAGCAGGCGCTGGCGGAGGAAATTTTGCAGGACAGCGCGGTGCAAAGCGTGTCGTCCTTCATCGGCGTGGACGGTGCCAACACCACGCTGAACCAGGGCCGCATGCTGATCAACCTGCAGCCCAAGGCGCGGCGCGACGCATCGGCCACGGCCGTGTTGCAGCGCCTGGCCACGGCCAGCCGCAAGGTGCCGGGCATAGCGGTCTACCTGCAGCCGGTGCAGGACCTGACCATCGAAGACCGCATCGCCAAGACGCAGTACCAGTTCCTGCTGTCCGGCCCCAACTTTGACGAACTCAACACCAGCGCCGCCGCGCTGTTGCAGCGCCTGCGCACCCTGCCGCAGCTGGCCGATGTGGGCAGCGATGTACAGGACCAGGGCCTGCAGGCCTTTGTGGACATTGACCGCGCGGCGGCCAGCCGCCTGGGCGTGAGCGTGGCTGCCATCGACACCGCGCTGTACAACGCCTTCGGCCAGCGCCTGGTGTCCACCATCTACACCCAGTCCAACCAGTACCGCGTGGTGCTGGAGGTGCCGCCGCAAAACAAGCTGGGGCCGCAGGCACTGGCCAGCCTGTATGTGCCGGGTACGGGCGGGGTGCAGGTACCGCTGTCCAGCGTGGCGCGGGTGCTGGAGAAACCGGCCGCGCTGGCGGTGAACCACGCCAGCCAGTTTCCGTCTGCCACGCTGTCGTTCAACGCGGCGCCGGGTTCGTCCCTGGGAGCCGCCGTGGCCGCCATCCAGGCCGAGGTAGCCGCGCTGCAGCTGCCACCCAGCATAGAGACCAGCTTCCAGGGCGCGGCCCTGGCCTTCCAGGCGTCGCTGAACAACACCTTGCTGCTGATCCTGGCGGCCATCGTCACCATGTACATCGTGCTGGGCGTGCTGTATGAGAGCTTCATCCACCCGGTGACGATTCTGTCCACCCTGCCCTCGGCCGCTTTAGGCGCGCTGCTGGCGCTGCTGGCCTTCGGGCTGGACCTGGACATCATTGCCATCATCGGCATCGTGCTGCTGATCGGCATCGTGAAGAAGAACGCCATCATGATGATCGACTTCGCGCTGGACGCAGAACGGGAGCAAGGCCTGTCGCCCCGGGCGGCCATCCACCAGGCGTGCTTGCTGCGCTTCCGGCCGATCTTGATGACGACGCTGGCGGCTCTTTTGGGAGCTTTGCCGCTGATGCTGGGGACAGGGGTGGGTAGCGAGTTGCGGCATCCTTTGGGGGTGACGATGGTGGGGGGCCTGATCGTGAGCCAGTTGCTGACGCTGTTTACTACGCCGGTGATTTATCTGGGGTTTTCTCGGGTGGCTTTGAGGTGGCGGGGGCGATGACTCAAGCTGCTGATTTCAATTCACGCTCCTGGTCGGGATGTGCCCCCGACAGGGCAGTACCTTTCTTTTGCGCGGCCAAAAGAAAGTCACCAAAGAAAAGGCCGCCCCACTGTCTGCGTCCCTACGCTGCGCTTCGGGCAACCTGCGGTGCTCGCTGCAAGTGGGGTCTCGCTCGAACTCGCTGCGCTCAAACAATCGCGGGCCCTGATCCACTTGCAGCTGCGCTCCTCGGCGCATACAGAGGGGGCCCAGGGTGCGGACAGCCGAACAGCCAGCCCGGCAAAGCCGGGCATCGCGCCCTAGGCGCGATGGGATGCTTTGCACCCCCGATCCCGACCCCCGGTGTCCCCCTCTCAATGCGCCTGCGCTGCGTGCTTTTGGCGGGATCAGGAGCGCGATTGTCTGAGCGCAGCGAGTTCGAGCGCTCCCCCGTCAAAAGTGCGCAGCGCAGGTTGCCCGTAGCGCCAGCGCAGGGTCGCAGTGAGTGGGGGTGGCCTTTTCTTTGGTTACTTTCTTTTGGCCAAGCAAAAGAAAGTAACTCGCCCGCCGGGGCGAACTCCCGGCCAGCGGCGCACATAAACGCCAACAGGTCACCGGCCAAGATAAACCTCAATCACCCGTTCATCCGCCTGCACCTGGTCCAGCGTGCCCTGCGCCAGCACCGCGCCGTCGCACAGCACGGTGACGATCTCCGAGATGGTCTTGATGAAGCCCATGTCGTGCTCCACCACCATCAGCGAATGCTTGCCTTTGAGCGTCAAGAACAGCTCGGCGGTACGGGCGGTTTCGTCGTCGGTCATGCCGGCCACGGGTTCGTCCAGCAGCAGCAGCTTGGGGTCTTGCATCAGCAGCATGCCGATCTCCAGCCACTGCTTTTGACCATGGCTGAGGTTGCCTGCCTGCCGCCCCACGCTGTCGGCCAGGTGGATGGTGTGCAGCATGTCGGCCAGCTTGTCGCTCTGGGCCGAGTCCAGCTTGAACAGCATGCTGGAGGGCACGCTTTTGTCCATCTTCAGCGCCAGTTCCAGGTTCTCGAACACGCTGAGTTTTTCAAACACCGTGGGCTTTTGGAACTTGCGGCCAATGCCCAGCTGGGCGATCTGCGGCTCGTTATGGCGCAGCAAATCAATCGTGCTGCCGAAGAAAACCTTGCCCGCGTTGGGCCGGGTCTTGCCGGTGATGATGTCCATCATCGTGGTCTTACCCGCGCCGTTGGGGCCGATGATGCAGCGCAGCTCTCCGGGCGCAATGTCCAGGCTCAGGCCATTGATGGCCTTGAAGCCGTCAAAGCTGACGTGCACGTCCTCCAGGTACAGGATGCGGCCGTGGGTCACATCCACCTCGCCAGGGGTGTGCACGCGCGAGAAACCGGCCTCGCGGCCACCGGACTCGGTTTGGCCGGTCACAGCGGCTTTTTTCTCTTGCGCTTGCAGCCGCTCGGTGCCTTCGTCCATCAGGTCGGGCGTCATGCTTTATTCCCTTTCAATTTCTTCACCAGGCCGACCACACCATCGGGCAGGAACAACGTGACCGCAATAAACAAGGCCCCCAAAAAGTACAGCCAGAACTCGGGGTAGGCCACGGTGAGCCAGCTCTTGGCGCCGTTGACGATGAACGCGCCCAAGATCGGCCCGACCAGCGTGGCACGCCCGCCCACTGCCGCCCACACCGCAATCTCGATCGAGTTGGCCGGGCTCATTTCGCTGGGGTTGATGATGCCCACCTGGGTCACGTACAGCGCCCCGGCCACGCCGCACATCACGGCAGAGATGACCCAGATACTCAGCTTGTAGCCCAGCGGCGCGTAGCCGGAGAACATGACCCGGGTTTCCGCGTCTCGGATGGCCTGCAGCACGCGGCCATATTTGCTGCCCACCAACCACTTGGCGAACAAAAAGAAGCCCAGCAGCGTCAGCCCGGTCAGCACAAACAGCGTCATCCGCATCGAGGTAGTGGCCATCGGCAGGCCCAGAATGCGCTTGAAGTCGGTAAAGCCGTTGTTGCCGCCAAAGCCGGTTTCATTGCGAAAGAACAGCAGCATGGCCGCAAACGTCATCGCCTGGGTGATGATGGAAAAGTACACCCCTTTGATGCGCGAGCGGAAGGCGAAGAAGCCAAATATCCCCGCCACCAGCGCCGGGGCAGCCACCACCAGGAACAGCGTAGCGCCAAAGCTGCCGCTCATCGCCCAGTGCCAGGGCAGGGTCTTCCAGTCCAGGAACACCATGAAGTCGGGCAGGTCGCTTTTGTAGTTGCCGTCGCGGCCAATCTGGCGCATCAGGTACATGCCCATGGCGTAGCCGCCGAGCGCAAAGAACAGGCCGTGGCCCAGGCTCAAAATGCCGGTGTAGCCCCAGATCAGGTCCATCGCCAGCGCGCAGATGGCGTAGCACATGATCTTGCCGACCAGGCCGACGGCGTAGTCGCTCAGATGCCAAATGCTGTCCACAGGGGTCCACAGGTTCAGCACCGGGACCACGGCGCAGACGGCGATCAACGCCACGATGAAGCTGCTCCAGCCAGAGCGGGTCAGCAGCGGGCCCTTGGTAGGTAATTGAACTTTGCTCATGCTTCTGCGCTCCGGCCCTTCATGGCGAAGATGCCTTGAGGTCGTTTTTGGATAAAGATGATGATCAGCACCAGCACCGCGATCTTGGCCAGCACCGCGCCGGTCCAGCCTTCCAGGAATTTGCCCAGAATGCCCAGGCCCATGGCGGCGTACACCGTACCCGCCAACTGCCCTACCCCGCCCAGCACCACCACCATGAAGGCATCCACGATGTAGCCCTGGCCCAGGTCCGGCCCCACGTTGCCCACCTGGCTCAGGGCGCAACCGGCCAGCCCGGCAATGCCGGAGCCGAGTGCAAATGCATAGGTGTCGATACGGGCGGTGTTGACGCCCATGCAGGAGGCGATGGGCCGGTTTTGCGTCACGCCGCGCACAAACAGGCCGAGGCGGGTTTTGCCGATCAACCAGCCCACGCCCAGCAGCACAGCCACGGCAAAGGCGATGATGACCAGCCGGTTGTACGGCAGCGACAGGTTGGCCAGCACCTGCAGGCCGCCGCTCATCCACACCGGGTTTTCCACGCCCACGTTTTGCGCGCCAAACAGACTGCGCACGCCCTGCTGCAGCATCAGGCTGATACCCCAGGTAGCCAGCAGCGTCTCCAGCGGGCGGCCGTACAAGAAGCGCAGCACGCTGCGTTCCAGCGCCGCGCCGACCAGCGCAGAGGTCAAAAATGCCACCGGCACCGCCGCCAGCAGGTACCAGTCGAACGCACCGGGCAGGTACTTTTGAAACAGCGTCTGCACCACGTAGGTGGCATAGGCGCCGATCATCATCAGCTCGCCGTGGGCCATGTTGATCACGCCCATCAGCCCGTAGGTGATGGCCAGGCCCAGCGCCACCAGCAGCAGAATGGAGCCCAGGCTGATGCCGCTGAAGATGGCGCCCAGTTTGTCGCCCCAGGCCAGCGCTGCCTCCACCTTGGCTAGCGCGGCGGCCAGGGCGGTTTTGACGTCGGCATCGGTCTCGGTCTGCAGCCGCGCCAGCAGCACGGTTTTGGACGCCGGGTTGCCGCTGTCGGCCAGGGTTTTGGCGGCCTCCAGGCGGCGGGTTTTGTCGGCGCTGTTCAGCAGCAGCGCCCCGCGCAACAGACCCAGCTGGGTTTTGATGGTGGGATGGGTCTCTGCCGCAAAGGCTTTTTCGATCAACGGCAGCTTGGACTCGTCCGGCTCGGCCAGCAAGGTGGTGACCGAGGCAGCGCGTACCTTGTCGTCTTGGCTGAACAGGTGCAGCGCGGCCAGCGCGTTGTCCAGCTCACCGCGCATCTGGTTGTTGTTGATGACATCTTCGGCGTCGTCGGGCAGCGCCACGGCAGTGCCGGTGGCGGCGTTTACCGTCTTGTCGCCTTGCACCCAGAAGACTTTGTCGCCCTGGGTCTTGATGTGGTCGTCAGACAGCGCCTGGATGAAGGCGACCGTCTTGTCGTCGGCGTTGACCACGGCCTTGTTCAGCGCCTCGATGCGCGTCTCGGCCTCACCGATAGACAAGGCTTTTACCTGGTCTGCGCTTACGGCGTGTGCGCTGGCAGCTATAAAAAATAGAGCGGCGCTAAAAAATGGAAGGATGGGGCGGAACATGTCCCAGCTTTATAAAAAGGAAAAGAAAGCGGGGGCAAAACATCCACCCTCACCCTAACCCTCTCCCACAGGGAGAGGGGATAAACCCAACACGACACCCACTACGCCAATAGATACCCCTGCCCCATTCCAGAGATACCGCAGAACTGGCTCCGCCAGGCTGCTGGTATCGCCCCCTGCAAGGGGGGAGGAGGCCACACGAAGTGGGCAAGCCTGGGGGTGTTATTTCTTCACCGGCTCGTCAGGCTTGCCCGCGTTGCCTTCGATGTACGGGCTCCAAGGCATGGCCTTGACCGGGCCGGGCGTCTTCCAGACCACGTTGAACTGGCCGTCGGCCTTGATTTCACCGATGAACACCGACTTGTGCAGGTGGTGGTTCTTGGCGTCCATCTCGGACACGATGCCCGACGGTGCGTTGAACTTCTGGCCAGCCATGGCGGCGACGACCTTGTCGGTGTCGGTGGACTTGGCCTTTTCAACCGCTTGCTTCCACATGTTGATACCGATGTAGGTGGCTTCCATCGGGTCGTTGGTCAAAGGCTTGTCGGCACCGGGCAGCTTCTTGGCCTTGGCGTAGGCGCTCCACTTCTTGATGAACTCGGTGTTGGCCGGGCTCTTGATGGACATGAAGTAGTTCCAGGCGGCCAGATGGCCGACCAGCGGCTTGGTGTCCACGCCGCGCAGCTCTTCTTCACCCACGCTGAAGGCAACCACGGGCACGTCTTTGGCCTTCAGGCCCGCGTTGCCCAGTTCTTTGTAGAACGGCACGTTGGAGTCACCGTTGATG
>CANFZJ010000175.1 GCA_947451445.1 Comamonadaceae bacterium | reverse complement strand
GGGCGATCTCAATCACCTTGTTGCGTTCCAGCGCGCTTTTGAGCTGGCGCAGGGTGGCTTCCGCGCCTTCGCGGATCTGGGCGGGTGTGCCGTCCTTGATGGATAAACCGGCTTCCAGGCTGTCGGCCACGGGCAGCAGGCTTTCGGCAAAGCTTTCCAGGCTGAACTTGCGGGCTTTGGCGATGTCGTCTTCGGCACGGCGGCGGGCGTTTTCGGCATCGGCCTTGGCGCGCAGGAATTGGTCGGCCAGATCGGCGCTTTTGGCCTTCAGGGCAGCCAGTTCAGCCTGGGCCATGGCCAGCGCTTCCACGTCGCTGGTGGCTTGGTCTTCAGCGGGGGACATGCCGTCCAGGGGCTGGTGGTCGGGATTGGTGTTGTTTTCAGACATGTTCTGGAGGGTGAGTGGAGTGAACCAGCTACGCAAACTGGGGCCACCCCGGCTTTTCTCAAGGGGGCGGCGTACAAAAAATCGAAACACGCGGCCGGGTACCAGACCCAGCCTACGGTTGCTTCAGCCCTTGATGGCCAGCAGTTCCACGTCAAACTTCAGCGTGGCGTTGGGGGGGATCACGCCGCCCGCACCGCGAGCACCGTAGCCCAGGGCGGCGGGGATGATCAGTGTACGTGCGCCACCAATTTGCATGCCGGCCACGCCTTCGTCCCAGCCCTTGATAACCATGCCTGCGCCCAGCGAGAACACGAAGGGGTCTTTGCGGTCCTTGCTGGAGTCGAACTTGGCACCTTGCACGCCGTCGTTGTACAGCCAGCCGGTGTAGTGCACGGTGACGCTTTTGCCCTTGGTGGCCACGTCGCCTGCACCCAGAACGGTGTCTTCAAACTGCAGACCGGATGCGGTGGTGGTGAATGCCATAGAGGTTCCTTGAGGTGTTTGCTATTTAAAATATAGCTGCTACCGCAAGAAGAATATGCGCAGCAGCCCTAAAAGACGCTGGATTATGCCAGCGTCGTTTAGGCACGGGTTTACCGCTGCCTTGCGGCAGCTGGCGCTGCGCCAGGTCGCTGGTGTGGGTACATTCCCCAAAGCCTTTTGTACCAACCCCCGCCAAGGACTGAGCGATGAATTCTTTTGGAAACCTGCTTACGCATCTGTTCGCAATTGCTTTTGGCTTGGGCAGCCTGAAGCTGGCGGTGGAGGGGCTTTGGACTGGCGCCATCCGCGGACTTTCGCACGGCGGTGCCGATGTCACCTTTTCCGCGCACCCATTGGGTTTCGTGTTTCTGGCAGCCGCCTGGACGGCATTCGGCATCGGGTTGGTGTGGTTTGGCTGGACGGGCTTCAGCCGTCCCGATGCCGCCGATGGCGACGAGGAAGATGCGGGGGACAGCGCGCCTGCCCGCAGCCTGCCGCTCGCTGGGCAGCCCAGCGACCTGCGGGTACCAGCACGGAATCCTTTGCCGCATGTGCCGGCCGTGCCGCCAGCCGCTTTGGCCGCACGGCCGCCAGCCAAACTGCCCGAACCTTTGGTGCTGTACACGTCGCGTATGTGGGCCGTGTTTGTTTTGCTGGTCGCAACGCTGTTGGTTGTGGGCGCTGGATTCGCATGCGTCGCTCTATCGTCTGTTTTTACCCAGAAAGGGGCCGCGCTTTTGTTTGCCCCTGCGGTGTTGGGCTATCTGGTCGTCGCTTGGAAGTGCGTGCGTGACTTTTTTTGGCAGGGGCCGGCGTTGGTACTGGACCAGTTTGGTCTTTTGGACTACCGCCATGGCAAACGCAGCATTCCCTGGACCGATGTGGATGCCGTGCGGCTGGACGCGGACAGCACGAGCAGTTTGGTGTTGCGGTTTCGGCATCTGGAGGTTGCTCGCCAGCACCTTGGCTCGGCCCGTATGCTGGACACACTCATGAGCCGCATTTTTTACAAGGGTTTCGAGGGGCGGGTCACACTGACCTCGCTGGCGTTTCGGCGGGCCCAGGTGCTGCAGGTTGCCCAGGCTTTTGTGCGGCATGCTCGCCGATAGGCGTATCGGCTGGGTACGTTCTACGGGCCATAAAAAAGGGGCTGGGAATTTCTTCCCAGCCCCTTTTTTGATGGCTTCAGCTGGCTTACTTGGCTTTTTTGGCCTGGCTGACCGACCACTTGCCTGCAAAGGCTTGCAGGTCGCTCAGGCGCTTGAGCAGGTCGGTACCGACGGGGGTGAGCGAATAGCCGTCGCTGCCGTGCGTCAGCAGGTCGGCTTCGCGCAGCTCTTTGATACGGGTGTTCAGGGTGTTGGGGGTCACACCGCCCACGCTGTCTTGCAGCAGGCGAAAGGTTTGGGCGTGGCCGTCTTTCAGGGCCCACAGCACGCGGATGGCGTAGCGGGACTCCAGCAGGGCCAGCAGTTGGTGGATGGCGACGTTTTCTTTGGAACTCATGCTTGTTCTCCTCGGTGCGATGTTGGGCGGGAATATTTTGGGCGACTATACCGCAAAAATGTAAATTGCTACTAGTTTAATAGCATTGCACGCATAGAGTGTCTGCGCTGGTGTGGTGTTTCAAGGCTTATAAATCTTCAAGAGCAGGCGGATCAGCGTTTTGCGCTCGGCGGCGGTGAGGCTGGCGGTGGCCTCGGTTTCCAGGCGCTCAATGGTCTGTTCGGCCTCGGCCATCAGGACGGCACCGGGCTCGGTCAGGTGCAGGCCCAGGGCGCGGCCGTCGTCCGGGTGGGGCTGGCGGGCTATGAGTTGGCGCTTTTCCAGCGCATTGACCATGCCCACCAAATTGGGCGGCAGCAGGTTGAGCTGGCTGGACAGTTGGCGCGAGGTGATGCCGGGGTTGTGTGCTACCAGCGACAGGATGGAGAAATCGACGATGCGCAGATCGTGCGCGACCATGTGTTCCATCACCGTGCCGATGATGACCAGCGAAGCCCGGCGGGCGTTGTAGCCCACCAGGCTTTCCAGGTAGCTGGTGTCTATGGCGTTTTTGGGGTTCGGCGATTTGGGGGCAGTCATTTGCCTATTTTGCCAGCGCCCCCCCATCGCTCTTTGCGCCTACTTGCAGCTAAAGCTGGCCGCGCTTTCCACGTCGCCGCTGCCGTTGTAGCGGGCGACTTGCGGGTAGGGGCACAGGGGGCGGCTGCGGTTGGCGGACCAGGTGGTGGGCAGCTCGGTGTTGACCACGTTGGCACCGGCTCCGCGAGCATTGGCGGTGATGCTGGCCGGGGCCTCGCCCTTTTCGACCCACTTGACCAGCGGGGCCAGCATGTCGAACTGGTCGGTGGCCAGGCCGCCGGAGCAGTGGTTCATGCCGGGCACCAGAAACAGGCGGGCAAAGTTGCTGGCGTCGCCGCCGTTCTTGGCCTTCACCGCGTCATACCAGCGGGCGGTGTCCACGGGGGAGAACACGCCGTCGGCTACGCCGTGGTAGACCACCATCTTGGCACCCCGGTTCTTCAGCGTGCCCAGGTTGGCCTCGTCGGGCGGCGTCATGAACGACCAGGCCGATTCGGTGTACGTGCTGTTGGTGGCGAAGATCTTGGGGTAGTCGGTTTCCATGCTGAAGTTCAGCGCGTACTGCAGCCCAGTCGTGGCCGCAAATGCCGCCACGGTGCTAGGGGGGGTGGTGAAGATGAAGGCCACGGCCCCGGCGTCGCGGGTCGCGGGTGAGCCGAAGTGCCAGGACGCAAAGTTGCTGCCCGCCACGCCCGGGTCAAACCAGGTGTTGGAGTAGAGGTCGGTGCCCGCGTTGTTCTTGGGGCCGGCGAAGACCTTGGCCAGCACGGTTTTTTGCGCCGTGCTCAGGCAGGTGCCGTCGCGTGTGCCGCTGCAGGTGGGCACGTCGGTTTGCAGGTTAAAGCTGGTCTGGCAGGCGGCTACGTCTTGCACCTGGTTGTCGACCACGCCGTCCAGCATGTCGCATTTGGCGATGATGGCGCTGCTGATGGTCTTGAACTCGGCTGGGGTGACGGCGGTGGTCAGGTCCGGCTGGCTGCTGCTGTCCAGCGTGGCCACGGTGGCGTACTGCTGGGCCTTCCATAGCTGGGCGGTGGCGGCCTTGGGCAGGTGAAAGCCGGGGTTGCCGGCCAAAATGCCGTCGTACTGCTCGCTGTAGCGGGCCGCGGCCACCATGGCGTGGCGGCCTCCGTTGCTGCAACCGGCGAAGTAAGAGCGGTCAGGCGTTTTGCCGTAGGCGGCTTTGATCAGGTTTTTGGCCATCGGCGTGAGGCTGGCCACGGCGGTGTAGCCGTAGTCCAGCCGGGCCTGCGGGTCCAGCCCGAAGAAGGGCGAGGGCGCGGGGTGTCCTGCATCCGAACTGAGTACCGCAAAGCCCTGGCTCAGCGCCGGAGATATGGGCGCGCCGCCGCTGACTGAGCCCAGCGCGGTGACCACGCTGCCGTCCAGCCCGCCGTTGGCCTGGTAGTAGAAGCGGCCGTTCCAGGCCACGGGCAGGCGCATTTCAAAGCCGATGGCGTAGCTGGCTCCGTCCACCGCGCTGGTGCGCTGGTTCATCTTGCCTTTGACCAGGCAATGCGCCGGGATGGGCGTGGTCACGCCGGTGGCTGTCAGGCCGCCTGCGGCCACGTCCACCGCCGAGGTGATGCTGGTGTTGGCCAGCGCCAGGGTGCTTACCAGGGTGGCGCAGCTGGTCAGCGTCGCCGGGGTGGCGGCTGCCAGCTGTGGCAACACGGTGTCCGAGCCGCCGCAGGCGCTCAGGGCGAGTGCGCTGAGTACGCCCAATGCTGTTTTTGTTTTCACGGTTTGTCTCCTAGGTGGATAGGTTTTTGACGCAAGAAAGCCCTCAGCGCGACCTTGGCACGCTGCAAGCCGGGGGAAACTAGTTTGCTACTGAATATGTAGCTGCTTGCGCAGGTTCTATATGCGCTGGAGTCTGTTTTTATGCATTGTTTGGGCCTCCGGCCAGGCGCTGGCGGATGATGGCCAGGCGCATATCGAACTCGGGCAGCACCCAGGTCTGGAAGGCCTGGGCCGGGCTGTGCCAGCGCGGGGCTGTGCTGGTGGCGCTGATCTGCGCCCAGGCACCGTCCAGCAGCAGCAGCGCCACGGCGCGCAGGTAGTCGTCGGCCACCCAGTAGGGCAGCGCGGGGTCGCTGTTTGGGGACACCAGGGCCTGGGTGACTTCCACCAGGGCATCGCGGCGGGCGCTGGCGGGTTGCTCGGCCAGCAGGGCGCACATGCCGGTGCCGCCGTCGGCCAGCACCTTGCGCACCAGCAGGTCGATGGCCTGGATCTCGTTGGTGCCCTCGTAAATCATGGCCACCCGGCTATCGCGCACGATCTGCTCTATGCCCCATTCGCTGATGTAGCCGTGGCCGCCAAACACCTGTAGGCAGGCGCTGGCCCCGCTGAAGGCCTGGTCGGTGAACGCGGCCTTGAGCACCGGGGTGACCAGCGCACACCAGCGTTGGGCGGTGGCGCGCTGGGCGGCATCGGTGCTGTGTTTGGCCACGTCCAGCTGCAGGGCGGTGTGGTAGGCCAGCACCCGGCCCCCGTCGATCCAGGCGCGCTGGGTGGCCAGGATGCGCTGGATGGCGGGGTGGTCGGCGATCAAACTGGTTTCGCGGGCCCCGGGCGCGCGCATCTGCCGCCGTTCTGCCGCGTAGGCGCTGGCTTTTTGCCATGCCGCCTCCAGCAAGCCCAGGCCCTGCAGGCCGACGTGCAGGCGGGCGGCGTTCATCATCACGAACATGGCGTTCAGGCCCTTGTTCGCCTCGCCCACCAGCCAGCCGGTGGCGTCGTCAAAGCGCATCACACAGGTAGGGCTGCCGTGCAGGCCCATTTTTTCTTCGATGCGCTCGCAGACCACGGCGTTGCGGGCACCGTTTGGCATGATTTTGGGAACTAAAAACAGCGATAAACCCTTGGGCCCGGCAGGCGCATCGGGCAGGCGGGCCAGTACCAGGTGGACGATGTTGTCCGTCAGGTCGTGCTCACCACCCGAGATGAAGGTCTTGCTGCCGTTGACCGCATAGCTGCCGTCGGCCTGCGGTGTGCCCTTGGTGCGCACCAGGCCCAGGTCGCTGCCCGCGTGGGCTTCGGTCAGGCACATGGTGGCCAGCCATTCGCCGGTGGCGATTTTTTCCAGATACCGGGCCTTGAGCGCGTCGCTGCCGTGGTGTTTCAGGCACTCGTAAGCCCCGTGCAGCAGGCCGGGGGCCATGGTCCAGCCGTGGTTGGCTCCGGCCAGCATTTCAAACAGCACGCCCTCCAGCACCGCAGGCAGGCCCTGGCCGCCGTCCTCCACTGCACACGACAGCGATGGCCAACCGGCTTGCCAGAACGCCTGGTAGGCGGCTTTAAAGCCCGGCGGCGTAATGACCTGGCCTGCGTCGAAGCGGCAGCCCACCGTGTCGCCTATCCGTTGCAGCGGTGCAACCACGCTGGCCACAAACTTGCCCGCCTCCTCCAGCACCTGCAACGCCAGATCCGCATCGGTATCGGCAAACGGTGGCAGTGCCTGCCAGGTGGCGGGGGCC
Organism: Comamonadaceae bacterium; assembly: GCA_947451445.1. Lineage (GTDB taxonomy): Bacteria > Pseudomonadota > Gammaproteobacteria > Burkholderiales > Burkholderiaceae_C > Rhodoferax_B. Next base: position 257 of record CANFZJ010000175.1, on the reverse strand, counting down.
TGCAGCACGTCGTTGAGGATGAAGGTGATGTCGTCCAATGCGGCCATAAGAATGCTCTGTTATTAATAGCTGCTAGCGCAGGTTGTATATGCGCTAGAGGCATATTCCATTTGAATTTCCGTCCCGTGTCCCCGCTCCCCTCAGGCAAGCGCAGCGATGCCCCTGCGCGAACAGCGCGGAACTGGCTTTGCCAGGCCGCTGCTGTTGCCCCCTGCAAGGGGGTCGGCGAAAAGCGCTTGCGCTGTAGCCTGGGGGTG
>CANFZJ010000174.1 GCA_947451445.1 Comamonadaceae bacterium | reverse complement strand
TGCTCCGCACCAATGGGCCCATGTCACCGCTGCTTCGGACGCCTACCGGCGTGTACAAGCCAGTGGTGTTTTTCTTGCCCAACCGCCGACCTTGGTCCAGGCTGTGACCGAACTGGGCGCAGGTTTTTGGGTGCTGGCACCGCTGCAGTTGGCGGATGGCAGTACCGTGTTGGTCAACCGTGGTTTTGTGCCCGTAGACGGGCGTGACCGCGCAGATGCTCTTGCTAAACCTGGCCCGGTGATCGGTTTGTTGCGTATGACAGAGCCCGCTGGCGCTTTTTTACGGCACAACGATCCGGCTACACAACATTGGTATTCGCGGGATGTGCAAGCGATTGCGGATGCGCAGGGCCTGAAGAATGTGGCCCCGTACTTCATTGACCAAGAGGCAGGGACTACCGGTGCTGGCGACGGCCCGGTCGGCGGCTTGACAGTGCTTGCTTTCAACAATAACCATCTGGTCTACGCGCTGACCTGGTTCGCCTTGGCTTTGATGGTTGTCGGCGGGACATGGCTATTTGTGCGTCACGAACGCCGACCATGCTAACGCTATAAAAAAAGTAGCTACTAGTGCACAGTTTATATGCGCTAATAGCTTATTTCATCCGGATTGATTCAGCGTCCGCCTGAAGGCCCAGGGGGCCGTCAATCAGACGCGTTTCCAGTCGTACCTTAAAGCAACCAGGCTGGCGCGTCTTGCAGCGCCACAGGGCGTAGGAATCGATCCACTGCCGCATAGCCCACCGAAGTAGTGAACGGCTGGGTCGATGCCGGGAATGGTCCTCCGTGCAGCTGGGCCTGGGTGACGGCCACACCGGTGGGGACACCGGCAAACAGTACCCGTCCGGCGATCTGGGTCGCGGCGCGCACCAGGCTGCGGGTGGCGTCGGATTCCGTTTCTGCCCCCCACAACGTGGCCGTCAGCGAGCCACCAATCGAACGCAGCACCGCAATCGCTTCATCGACCGAGACGACCCGCACCACCAGCGCGGCAGAGCCGAACACTTCTTCGTGCAGCGCATGGTTGGCGATGAAGTCGGCGGCCTGCACCTCGGCCAGGAAGGGACGTGGCATGGCTGCACCGGCGGCATCGTCGGCCACCAGTGGGGTCAGGCTGTCGGTGGCGCGCCAGCGGGCTACGCCGTTGTCAAAGGTGGAGCGGATGGCCGCCGACAGCATGGCGTGCGGTTGGGTGGCCTGCAGGGCCTGGGCAAAAGCCGCCACAAACGCGTCAGACGCAGCATCTTTGAACGCCAGAATGACACCCGGGCTGGTGCAAAACTGCCCCGCGCCCAGAGCGATAGAGCCTGCCAGGGTGGCCGCTAGTTCCGCACCGGACTTTTCAGCAGCTGCGGGCAGCACCACCAGCGGGTTCACCGAACCCAGCTCGCCGTAAAACGGAATAGGCCGGGGCCGTTCGCTCGCCAGCTTGGCCAGTGCCGTGCCGCCCTTGAACGAACCGGTAAACGCCACGGCCGCTACGGCAGGGGCCTGTACCAGTTGCACGCCTACCGCAATCGCCGCACCTTGCACAAAACCAAACACGCCTGCAGGCAAACTTTGCTCGGCCACTACCCGCTGGGCCAGCGCCGCCGTCTGGCGCGACAGCGCCGGGTGTGCAGGGTGGCCCTTGACCACCACCGGGCAACCGGCCGCCAGGGCTGCAGCGGTGTCACCGCCAAGCACCGAAAACGCAAACGGGAAATTGCTGGCCGAAAACATGGCCACGGGCCCCACCGGCACGCGCACCTTGGCCAGGCGTGGGCGGCCCACTGGGGGCGCACCGGCCACGGCAGCGTCGTCGGCCAGCACGGCGTGGATGGTTCCAGCATCCAGCACATCGGCAAAACCGCGCAGCTGGAAGGTGGTACGGGCCAGCTCGCCGGTCAGGCGGGGCAGGCCCAGACCGGTTTCCAGGTCCGCCAGGGCGATCAGCGCCGTACCGTCTGCTTCCAGGGCCAAGGCCAGGGCACGCAGCAGGCTGGCACGCTGGGCGGCGCTGGTGGCCGCAAAGGTATCGGCCACCGTAGCTGCTGCGGCAACTGCTTGGTCGATTTCAGCCGGGGTAGATTCAGGCCAGGATGTGCCGACGGCAGCGCCGGTGCGGGCTTCAATGGATTGCAGCATGGTGGTATGTAAGAGGAGTTAAGGTTGCTAGATGGAGCCAGATTGGCCAAATGCGAGGCACGAACGCAGTGGCTGCAAAATGTAACACTGGCCCCCGCCCGCTGCGCCCGACAGAAGGCGTACGCAGGGATGATTTAATTGCCGTTACTGATACGAATTTAAGGAAGAACAGCATGGCTACGCAAGGATTCACCACGGCAATCGTACACGGCGACAGCGCTTTTGGCGTCGAGCACGGCGGGGTGCACAAGCCCATCCACACCTCGGTGCAATATGGGTTCGAGAAGGTTGAGGATCTTATCGGCGTGTTCCAGGGCACGGTGAAGGGCGGTTTCAACTATGCCCGCCAGGGCACACCCACCACCGCCGCGCTAGAGGCCAAGATCACCAAGATGGAAGACGGCGTGGGCAGCATCTGCTTTGCCACTGGCATGGGGGCCATCTGCGGCATCTTTTTGACCCTGCTGCGTGCGGGCGACCACCTGCTGGCCAGCCAGTACGTGTTTGGCAACACCAACAGCATTTTCGGCACCTTGCGCGGTCTGGGCATCGAGGTGACTACGGTGGATGTGACCGACGCCGCCAACGTGGCTGCCGCCATTCAGCCCAACACCCGCATGGTATTTGTTGAAACCATTGCCAACCCCGGTACGCAAATCCCCGACCTGGCCGCCATCGGTGCGCTGTGCAAAGCCCAGGGCTTGGTTTACGTGGTGGACAACACCATCACCTCGCCACTGCTGTTCAAGCCCAAGACCGTGGATGCCAGCCTGGTGGTAAACGCGCTGACCAAGACCATCGCGGGCCACGGCAGCGCACTGGGCGGCTCGGTCACGGACACGGGTATTTTTGACTGGCAGGCCTACCCCCATATTGCCGACGCCTACCGCAAGGGCGATGCCCGCCAGTGGGGCCTGACGCAGATTCGCAAAAAGGGCCTGCGTGACATGGGGGCATCGCTGTCCAGCGAACACGCCCACCAGATTGCCGTGGGGGCCGAAACCATGGCGCTGCGGGTCGCCTACAGCAGCGCCTTGGCGATGGAGCTGGCGCAGTTTCTGGAAGCCCACCCGGCAGTCGTCAAGGTGCACTACCCCATGCTGGACTCGCACCCGCAGCACGCGCGGGCCAAAGCACATTTCAGCGCCGGGTCGTGGTTGCTGTCGTTCGAGCTGGCCGACGCGGATGCTTGCCTGGCCTTCATCAACCGGCTGCAGATTCCGATCAAGGCCACTGGACTGGCCGACACCCGCACGCTGATCATCCCCGTAGCCCCCACCATTTTCTGGGAGGCCGGGGCCGAAGTGCGCGCCAAGATGGGCATTGCCGACGGCCTGATCCGCCTGTCGGTGGGGCTGGAAGACCGCGCCGATCTGCTGGCCGACTTTGCCCAGGCCTTGGCGTAAAAGCCAGGCGATTATTTTAAAAATGATAGCTGCCTGTGCAGGTGCTGCCTGCGTATAAGGCCTATTTGTCTTAAAAATAGTAACTGGCACTCAGCGCCACGGTGCGTGGTGCACTGGCTACCTGATAGCCGCGGTAGCGCCTCACCGAGGCCCAGTAGCTCTTGTTCGCCAGGCGATTCCCCCGGTCACGCGCTTGCCTTGTACCTCTAGCAGATAGCGCACACCAGGGAAGCTGCCGCGTATTGGCGGCCTCGGCGTAGCTGAACGCGGTGCAGACGGCCAGGCCCCCAGCGCGATGACCAAGCCGTAGGCGATGGAGGAGTTAATGTCCTTATTGCATGGCAGGAGCTTGCTTTGGCATTGGCCGAGGCCGGGCTTTGTCGCTACATTCGCCCGCTTGTCCACGGCACCCTTATTGCTTACGTTTTGATACAGCCCTTTCCTATTTTTTATCGGACCGAAAATAATGCCGTCTCCCTCTCGACTTAAGTCTTTGTCCATCTCCAGCCGCCTAGGCTTGGGCTTTGGCTGCATGTTGTTGCTGGTGATCGCCATTGCGGCCGTCGGTCAAATTTCCGCCAGCATAGTCAGTGGCCAAATGCGCCAAATTACAGGTACCAACGCAACCAAGACACAGCTGGTCAATAGCATGTTGGAAAGTGTCAGCGCCCTGGGTATCCAGAGCCGATCGGCCGCCATGTTGACCGAAATTGATACCAAGCGCTCGGCCGAGCTGGTCAAACAAGTGCAGCAAACTCTAGCGCAGTACGACATGCGCGAGGCTTCGCTGACCGAACTATTCAAGGCAGTTGACACTACCGCCGCTGAGCAAACGCTGCTGAAAGACATTGCCGATATAGGTCGCAAGACCCGGCCCGATCTGAACGAAGCCATTAAGGCCTCGGTAGAGGGCGATAGCGTAGCGGCCACCACGGGCCTGATGAGCCGTGTGGACCCGAGCGAGGCCATCTGGCGCGCTAAACTGGCCGAGCTGATCGAGCTGCAAAACACGCTGAACAAGGACACCACGGCGTCTGCCGAGCAAACCCAAAGCCGCGCCCGGCAGGTGGGTGGCCTGCTGGTTTTGCTGTCATTGGCCCTGGGCTGCCTGATCGCTTGGCGTATTACCAGCAGCATTACCCAACCTATCGACCGTGCCCTGGTGGTGGCCGAGCGGATTGCCCGCGGCGACCTGACGTCCCAGGTTGAGGTGCGTATCCATGATGAAACTGGCCGCTTGCTAGAAGCTATTGGGGCGATGCAAGACCGCCTGCGCTCCATGGTGGGCGACATCGGCCAGACGGCCGAATCGATCCAGCTTGCGAGTGCCGAGGTGGCATCGGGCAATCTGGACTTGAGCCAACGCACCGAACAAGCCGCCGGCAATCTGCAGGGCGCGGCCACCGTGCTGTCTGACCTGACCGGCACGGTCAGCCACAGCGCGGGCTCCGCCCGCCAGGCAAACCAGCTGGCGGCCACAGCGTCGGAAGTTGCCACGCGTGGCGGCGAGGTGGTGCTGCAGGTGGTCAAAACCATGGATGAAATCAGCACGAGCTCAAAGAAGATAGCCGACATCATCGGCGTGATCGACGGCATAGCCTTTCAGACCAATATCCTGGCACTGAACGCGGCAGTCGAAGCCGCCCGCGCCGGTGAGCAGGGCCGAGGCTTTGCGGTGGTGGCCAGCGAAGTGCGTAGCCTGGCGGTGCGGGCCGCTACGGCGGCACGCGAGATCAAGGTCTTGATAGGCACCAGCGTGGAGCGGGTACAGGTCGGTAACGACCTGGCGAGCCACGCGGGCCAGACCATCCAGGAGCTGGTGCAATCGGTGAAGCGGGTCTCTGACATCATGGCCGAGATCACATCGGCCACCGAAGAGCAAAGTCAGCGCATCGGCAAAGTGAGTGTGTCCATGGAGCAACTGGAAAATGTGACCCAGCAGAATGCCGCTTTGGTAGAAGAAAGCGCTGCTGCTGCCGACAGCCTGCAGGACCAGGCGGGTAAGCTGACGGCGATGGTGCGTGCCTTTCGTTTGTCGCGTGACACCACGGATGGGCGAGTCAGGCAAGAACATGTCCCGCCGGTAGCCGTGCTGCGCGCCCAAACCCTGATTCCAGTCGCACTGACCCGCCGCTGATACGTCGAAATCCACCGCTAAACCATGCTGGGCGAGACCGTGCCAGCCCGGGAACTCCCCGTGTACTGGCTTACACTTGGCCCAATGTTGAATATTTCTTGTCGGCATTGCGAATGCACCTGCCAGCAAAGCCTCTTGGCTCTTCCAACGCGTGCGGCTCAGCAAGCCGTGCCGCGTCATTTCCTTTTTTGACAGGCGACCAGCCATGCATGACGGTAAAGACCCCAGTCCTCCAACCACTTCTGAAATCTTGGTGCGCAAGCGCCGCAAGGGCATCTACATCCTGCCCAATCTGTTCACCCTGGCCGCCTTGTTTGGTGGGTTTTACGCCATTGTGATGGCGGTGAACGGCCGTTTCGACCTGGCCGCTGTGGGCGTGTTCTGCGCCATGGTGCTGGACAGCCTGGACGGCCGCGTGGCCCGCATGACCAACACCCAAAGCGCGTTTGGCGAGCAAATGGATTCGCTGTCCGACATGGTGTCGTTCGGTGCGGCCCCCGCACTCATCGCTTACATGTGGACGCTCAAGGGCCTGGGCCGCTGGGGCTGGATCGCCGCGTTTGTGCACTGCGCCTGCGCGGCGCTGCGGCTGGCCCGCTTTAATGTGAACACCACCGTGGTCGATAAACGCTACTTTCAGGGTCTGCCATCACCTGCCGCTGCGGCGTTGATCGCCGGATTCATCTGGCTGATGAACGACCTGGATGTGCCGCCCGTCGATGTGTCGTGGGTGATGTTTGCGCTGGCCATGTACGCGGGCTTGAGCATGGTGACCAATGCGCCGTTCTACAGCTTCAAAGACATGCAGATGAAAAAGAGCGTGCCGTTTGTGGTCATTGTGCTGATCGCCCTAGGGCTTGCCGTGATCACCATCCACCCGCCCATCGTGCTGTTTGCCACCTTTGTGGTGTATGGCTTCAGCGGTTACGGCGTGTACGCCTGGCGCAAATTTAAGGGTGTGCAAACCAGCGTCATCAGCACCTCGAAGGACGAGCCCGACGAACGCGGACTACATAAGTAGAAAACCCG
>CANFZJ010000173.1 GCA_947451445.1 Comamonadaceae bacterium | reverse complement strand
GTCGGTGCCGTTCGAGCTGGTGGACAACCTGATTTTTGACGGCTTGCTGGAGATGGCGGGACGCCGGTTCGGGCATTGAAATACGGCGCTGGCGCAGATACCGTCTGCGCCAGCAGCTACTAAATCAATAGCGCCTGGCAATCCAGGCGTCCAGCGACACCCGGCCCGGCCCCTGCGCCACCAGGACCAGCAGCAGCGCCGCCCAGGTGCCGTGGGTGGGGTAGGCACCGGGGTAGACGAAGAGCTGGATGGTCAGCGTCATGCCGACCAGCGCCAGCGCCGCGAAGCGGGTACCCAGGCCCAGCAGCAGCAAGAGCGGAAACAGGTGCTCTGCCGTGGCGGCCAGCGGCGCGGCCAGCTGGGGGAAGGGCATGTGGTATTCGTCGCGGAACAGGTCGATAGCCGAGTCCGACAGGCGCGGCCAGCCCAGCTGGAATTCACCGCCGATAAGGTCCAGCGCAAAGCCTTGCACCTTGGTTTGCCCCGACTTCCAGAACACCGCCGCGATGGAAAACCGCGCCAGCAAGGCGATGGGGCTGTAGGGAATGCGTTGGCACAGGGCGATGCAGCGGTGGATGAACTTAACCATGGTGGGCTCCGGTGATGAGTTGGTGGCGGATCAGCAGCGCCAGGGTGCTGGACACCTCGGCGTCCAGGCTGGCGGCCTGCAGCAACGTGCTGCCTTGCTGCAAGGCGGCGATAAAGGCGCAGGCGGCGGGGCTGATGGGCTGCACCCGCACCTCCAGCCCGTCGCGGAAGACCAGCGCGCATTCGGGCTGCGACGGGTCCACGTCGGCCAGCTCCAGCCCGCCCTGGTGTGCCGCCCACAGCGAATAGGCGGCGCAGGGCGCATCCACCACGTGCAGCGAGGGGTGCAGGCTTAGCTTCAAATTGTGTAGCTGCTCCTGCACAGCCATAGCGCGCTGCAGGGCATTTTGATCTAAACCATCCACATCGGCCGCGTGGTAGGCGCGCACCCGGCATAGCTCCAACCGGGCCACGTCGGCCAGATACGACAGACTGGCGGCGGGCTCGAAATCTTGCACAAAGGCGGGGAAGTCCGCCCCGTAAAAAGCCATCAAGCGGCTGCGCGGCGGGTGGGCTTGCGCAAACACGCGGGCCATGGCGCGGAAGAAGTCCTCCCCCACCAGTTGCTGCACCACGGGCAGGGTGGCGGCCAGCGCGTCGATCAGCGACACCAGTACGTTGTTGCGGTAGACGGCGAAGCGCAGCGCGGGGTCGCTGCCGTTCCAGGTGCGCAGGCCGGGGGGCAACTGCTCGGGGTCGAACAGGGCTTGGGCGAAGTCGGTTTGGCTATTCATGGCCGCCCCCGCAGCATCTGGTCGGCCACGCGCGCCTCGGCCAGCAGCACGGGCAGCGCGGGCACATCGTTGTCGCGCTCGACCAAGGTGGCAACCGGGCCGGTCAGGGTCAGCGCGTGGGCGTACAAATCCCACACCGCCGGGGCCACGGGCGCGCCGTGGCTGTCGATCAACAGCGGGTCGCCCGCGCCGTCCACCTGCTCGGCAAACCCGGCCAGGTGGATCTCGCCCACCTGGTCCAGCGGCAGCGCCTGCAGGTAGGCGTGGGCGTCGCGGTGGTGGTTGACGCAGCTGACATGCACGTTGTTCACGTCCAGCAGCAGGCCGCAGCCGGTGCGGCGGATGACCTCCAAGATGAAGCCGGGCTCGTCCAGCGTGGAGGCGGCAAATTCAACGTAGGTGGCGGGGTTCTCCAGCAGCATGCGGCGCTGCAGGCGGGTCTGCACCTGGTCAATGTGGTCGCACACGCGCTGCAGCGTGGCCGGGGTGTAGGGCAAGGGCAGCAGGTCGTTCAAAAACACGCCGCCGTGGCTGGACCAGGCCAGGTGCTCGGAAAAGGATTGGGGTTGGTAGCGCTGCAGCAGCCCGGCCAGCGCGTCCAGATGGGCCGTGTCCAGCGGCGCGTCGGCCCCGATGGACAGACCGACGCCGTGGATGGACAGCGGGTAGTGGTCGCGGATGCGGGCCAGGGTGTGGTGCAAGGGGCCGCCGTCCACCAGGTAGTTTTCGGCATGGACTTCAAAGAAGCCCAGGTCGGGGCGGGTCTGTAGCACCTCGCCCACATGGCTGGATTTGAGGCCCAGCCCGGCGCGCGGAGGCAGCGACGGTGCGGAATTCAACATGGCGACTTGGGTTTCAAAGAGGTATGAGATGTCGAAAGCACTACCCACCGTATTAAGAACATCGGTATTACCCAGGGAGCCCACGGAACCGGCTTTGCCGGGCCGTAGGGTTCGCCCCCTGCAAGGGGGTTGGCGAAAACACGCAGTGTGTAGCCTGGGGGTGTGCTTACATCTTTGCAGGAAAGGCCATTTTTTGACCCATGCCGGTGGGCGAGGTCATGGACTTCATCTTCTCGCAGGTGCCAGCGGGCACGTACTTCCAAGAATTGGCCTGGTTGTCCATCTTCGACGTGCCTGCACAGGTGGTGCCCGCACCGGCGGCGCAGTCGTTCTTGCCAGCCATGGCGACGCCGAAGCACTTTTCTTTGGCTTCCATGTCGGCAGCAGCAGCGGGGGCAGCGGCCATGGCGAAGGCAGCGCCCAGGGCCAGGGACAGCACGGCGGTGGAGGCGAAGCGGGAAGTAGCGGTAGTGGTCATGGTGATCTCCGGGAGGGGTTGAAGGGGGGTCAAATCAGCTTGGACACTGTTGTATCGTCCTTGCTGTGAAGTAGTCCGCCCAGCCCGGTTTTTCTTACATGCCGTGCGCTTATTTATTTAAAAACTTTGCCGGGAACACCGCCATGCACCTCTCTACCCTGTTGGGCACGCAGCTGCCACTGGTCCAGGCCCCGATGGCGGGCGTGCAAGGCAGCGCCATGGCGGTTGCCGTGTGCAACGCGGGTGGCCTGGGTTCGCTGCCGGCCGCCATGCTGGGGCTGGACGTGCTGCGCGACGAGTTGGAGAAGATCCGCGCCCAGACCAGCCGCCCCTACAACGTCAACTTTTTCTGCCACGTACCGCCCGCACCGGATGCCGCACGCGAAGCCGCCTGGCGCGCCCGCCTGGCACCGTATTACCAGGAGCATGGCGTAGACGTGGCCAACATCCCCGCCGGGCCGGGCCGCGCGCCGTTTACCCCCGAAGCGGCGGCCGTGCTGCAGGCGTTTCGCCCGCCGGTGGTGAGCTTTCACTTCGGCCTGCCCGCGCCCGCGCTGCTGGAGCAGGTGCGCAGCTGGGGGGCCAAGGTGCTGGCGTCGGCCACCACGGTGGACGAGGCCCTGTGGCTGCAGGCGCGCGGGGTGGACGCCATCATTGCCCAGGGGCTGGAGGCGGGCGGCCACCGGGGCCACTTTTTATCCACCGACCTGACACGCCAGCTGGGTAGCTTGGCGCTGCTGCCGCAAATCGTGCGGGCGGTGCAGGTGCCGGTGGTCGCCGCTGGCGGCATTGCCGACGCACGGGGTGTAGCTGCGGCCATGGCGCTGGGCGCAGCCGGGGTGCAGGTGGGGACCGCCTATCTGCTGTGCGATGAAGCCAGCACCAGCGCCGTGCACCGGGCCGCGCTGCAGTCGAACGCGGCGCAGCACACGGCATTGACCAACCTGTTCACCGGCCGCCCGGCGCGCGGCATGGTGAACCGGGCCATGCGCGAACTGGGGGCGATCCACCCGGATGCCCCCGACTTCCCCTTGGCGACCAGCGCCATGGCCCCGCTGCGCGCCGAGGCAGAACGCTTGGGGCAAGGCGACTTTTCACCGCTATGGGCAGGCCAGAACACCAGCGGCTGCCGGGCGGTGTCGGCGGCAGAGCTGACCTACGCACTGGCGCAGGGGTTCCAGAACGGAGCTAAGGCTTGGTCAGGTCCAGCACGCTGATGCCGACCTGCGAGCGGCAGCGGTCGGTCCAGCGCGGGTCGGCCAGGCTGCGCTGCACGTCGGCGTAGCCCGCGGCCCAGTGTTCGCGCACGGTGGCGCGGGAGAATTCGTAGTCTTTGGACTGGGTTTCGTAGTGTTTGCTGCGGTGGATCAGGTGCACCACGGTCAGCGCGGCGGCGGACCCGGCGTTCAGCAGCTGCTGCAGGTCGGGGTCGTTGGCGAACTCGGGGGGCAGCTTGGCGGCCAGCTTCTGGGCAGCGCTGGCCAGCTTTTGCTGGGTGGCCACCAGGTCGGTGTTGAAGCGGGTGCGGCTGGCAAACTGGATGTCCTTGCCCCGCTCGGCCACCTCGTTCAGGTTGCGCGGCATGCGGCCCTGGGCGCTGAACAGGTCCACCTGAAACACCAGCGTGTCCTGCAGCGTGGGCTGGTCGATCACATACTGCAGCGGGGTGTTGGACACCAGCCCACCGTCCCAGTAAAACTGGCCGTCCACCTCTACGGGGGAAAAACCCGGCGGCAGCGCGCCGCTGGCCATGATGTGCTGCGGGCCCAACGGCTTGCTGGCGTCGGTTGAATCAAAGTAGGCGAAGTTGCCGCTGGTCACGTTCACCGCGCCCACAGACAGGCGTACCGGGTCGCCACCAGGGCTGTTGATACGGTCAAAGTCCACCAGCTTCAGCAGCGTCTTGCGCAGGGGCTCGGTGTCGTAAATACCCAGCGCCGCCAGCGACCCCTGCGGCTGGAACTGGGCCGCTGGCATACGCGGGCTGAAGAACCCGGGCACGCCAAACATGGACACCCAGGTGGCACTGGCCTCGTTGGCCATCTCCCGCGCCTGCACGCCCCACTGCGCAGGCGGCGCGGGCACCAGCAGCTGGGACGACACGCCCTCCCAAAACTCCTTCAGCCGGGCCACCCGCTGGCCCCGGGGGTTGCCCGCGATGATGGCCGCGTTGATAGCCCCGATGGACACCCCCGCCACCCAGTCGGGCGCGATGCCGTGGGCGTCCAGCGCCTCGTACACCCCCGCCTGGTACGCCCCCAAGGCCCCACCGCCTTGCAGCACCAGGGTGCAGTTTTCAGGATACGGAACGGCAGAATTTTGCATACCAAACGCTTTCAATCATGTTGCAGTGCAGTATAGACTCGACAGGTAAATGCTATGTAATTTATAGCTTACAGCGCAGGTGGTATATGCGCTAGAGGCCTATTTTCCACTCACCTGGCTGCAGACCACCCAACCGGTAATCGCCAATCTGTACCCGCACCAGCCGCAGCGTGGGCAGGCCCACCGCCGCCGTCATGCGCCGCACCTGGCGGTTGCGGCCTTCGCAAATGCGGATTTGCAGCCACGACGTGGGCAGCAGCGCCCGGAAGCGCACCGGCGGTGTGCGCGGCCACAGGTTGGGTGGCGCGTCGATCTGCTCCGCATGCGCGGGCAGGGTCATGCCGTCGTTCAGCAGCACGCCCTGGCGCAGCGCGGCCAGCGCGGCGTCGGTCGGCAGGCCGTCCACCTGCACCCAGTAGGTTTTGAACTGCTTTTGCCGGGGCTGGGTAATGCGCGCGTTGAGCACGCCGTCGTCGGTCAGCAGCAGCAGGCCTTCTGAGTCGCGGTCCAGCCGCCCGGCTACACGCAGGCTGGGGTCCCGGATGAAGTCGGCCAGCGTGGGCCGGTCACCGTCGGGGCGGAACTGGGTGAGTACGTTGAAGGGTTTGTTGAAAAGAACGATTTTGGACATGGGCAAGGCGGCCGGGCAAACCCCATCGGCCATAAAAAAAGGGGTGCCGAAGCACCCCTTTAGGTTACGCGAACCCGCTTACTTAGCGCGGCGGCGGCGTGCAGCAGCCAAACCGACCAGGCCCAGACCCAACAGGGCCAAAGAGCTTGGCTCAGGAACGGTGTTGGCCACAACAGCCACGCCGTTGTTCAGGTTGTACCAACGGGCTGCGCTGTTGCTCAGCAGGCTAGCAGCAGCCTGGCTTTGGAAAGCCACTTCACCGTCATTGATGGCGGCCAAGCCATCGCCAAAGCCAGCAGAAGCGCTGCTGCCATCGGTCACGGAGTCGTAGAAGAAGCCGATCTGGCCTTCGCCGGAGGCAATGGCGTACTGGTCGGAACGCAGCACGATCTGGAAGGTGCTGCGCACGCTGTAGTTTTGGCTGAAATGGCCCATATCTACCCAGGTGGCAACGATCTGGCCGGCCACGCTGGTGTCGATGTAGACGTTGGAGGCAGCGTCGCTGCGCGAATCCAGGTCGGTGAACAGGGCTGCGATCATCGGAGCAATTGCCTGGGTGTTCAGGGGCTCGGGCGAATAATTGCTAGCACCGGCACCAAAGGTCAGGTAGCCGTTGGAGCCCACGAAAGCACCGGTGTAGGTGGTGCCGAAGTAGTTGATGCTTTGGCCGGTGCCGGAGAAGTTCCATTGGCCGGAGAAGCAGTCATCGCAGCTGCTGGGAGAGCCTGCATCCACGCCGTAGCTGGTGGTGTACAGGGTGGCTTGGCTGGAGGTGTGGCCGGCCATCAGAGCAGTGGCAACCAGCAGTGGGGCGAGGAATTTTTTCATTTTGAGTAGCCTTTAACAATGGAACTTATGAACTGTGGACAAAGGCTTCATCGATAGTTTGTATCCACCAAGCTGCCCAGTCAGTTACATAAAGCACGCTTCGTGCCACTTCCAAATATATTAAAAACTACCAATAAAATCAATGTCTTAGAAATTTAATTCTCTTTGAAAGTACGAGGCACACGCTAACAATGTAAACAACATTTAACAATATGTAAATTATTTCGACACTGCGAAAAACCCGCAAAGCCCCCTTCGAAAAAAGGGGGCTTTGCCTTAAGGCATCGCCGCCAGCAGCGCCGCATTGCCGCCCGCCGCCGTGGTGTTCACCGTCAGCGTCTGCTCGGCGCAGAAGCG
>CANFZJ010000172.1 GCA_947451445.1 Comamonadaceae bacterium | reverse complement strand
TCGATGCGGCCCGGCATCATCACGTCCAACAGCACCAGGTCCGGCTGCACCTGCTCCGCCATAAACAACCCGCGCTCACCATTAGAAGCTTCGAAAATATCGTAATTTTCAAATTCCAGAGTCATGCGGATCAGTCGACGGATATCCGCATGGTCTTCGACAATTAAAATTTTCTTCATGGTGCTTATTTTATATTTGCAAATGATAAAAATTTGATAAATTTAATAAAAACACAATGAAACAAAAGTAAAAGTGATTAATTTAACAAATTTGATGCTTTTGTTAAAATAACCGGATGCCCATCGCCCCCCCATTGCCCCAAGCGCTCGCTGCAGACCACTACACCACGCTTGAGGTGGCCCGCATGTTGGGCATGGCAGTGCGATCAGTCCAGCTGATGGTGGACCGCGGGGAGCTCGAAGCCTGGAAAACACCCGGCGGCCACCGCCGTATCGCGCGCCAGTCCGTCGAACGCTGGCGGGATGGCGACCGGGCCTTGCCCGCACCCACCGGTTCAGGCCAACCGGCAACGCTCCCACCGGCCCAGCACCGCACACCCGGCCACCCTAAAGTGCTATTGATCGAAGACTCGATGCACTTCCAGAACCTGGTCACCCTGCTGGTGCGCCAGCAATTTCCAAACTTTGAACTGCACACCGCCACCGACGGCATCTCAGGGCTCATCATGGCCGGGCAGCTCCAACCGGATGTGTTGATGGTCGATCTGCTTTTGCCAGGCATTGACGGTGCGACCTTGGTAGCCGGCTTACGCGCCCACCCGCTGTTCCGTACCTTGCAGGTGATCGTGATCACGTCACTCACACCCGGCGAACTCACCCAGTACAAGTTCGCACTGGACGGAGTGCCCGTGGTGCACAAGCCCCAGTTGGTGACGGAACTCCCACCATTGCTAGCGCAATGCCTGCAACAACTTGCCCCCAAGGTCGGCTAAATGGCGCTGCCACAGGTTCTGCTGGTCGAAGATGATGCATTGCTGCGCCGCTTCGTCCGAATGGCGCTAGAAGAGCTACCCATGACGCTACTGGAGTGCGACAGCGTGGCGTCCGCCTTGCGGATCCTGAACACCGCCCCGGTACAGCTGGTGCTGACCGACCTGATGCTGCCCGGCGAGTCGGGGGTGGCGCTACTGCAACATCTGCAAGACTCACCCACACTTCGAGGCCAAGCCAAAGTTGTGGTGCTCAGCGCCGGACTGACTGCTAGCACACGGCAACAACTGGCACCGCTGGGCGTGTGGCGCATGCTGGACAAACCGGTTTCCGTCGGCATGCTGGAGCAATGTGTGCAAGATGCCCTGAGTCCAATCGCCCAGGCCTTCGTCCCGGTGGCTCCGACCGCCAGCCCAGAACAATCTGACACCATAGCCCAGTATTTCGGCGGCGACAGCGCCCTCTTTTTTCTCTACCGGGATGCCTGCCTGGCACAGCTGCCACACGATACAACTGCGGGTAACCAGGCCTGCCAAGACGGCGACCTGCAGGCCCTGCGCCGAGTTGCGCACAGCTTAAAAACCGTGCTACTGACCCTGGGAGCCCCCCGACTGTCTGCTCAGGCGCTGGAACTAGAGCAGCTGTGCTTCAACGCCCAACCGGGCACGACCGTGGCATGGAGCCAGCTCTGCCAGGATTTGTTAACCTGGATAAATTTACAAAAAAACGAGCTCTAGCGCATACTAGACCTACGCCGAATGCTTCTATTTCGATAGCAAAAACAAATGCTACCGACGGAAACTTACCGGCTATTCAGCATCGGCGCGCATCTACAAACCATGTGCAAGCAGCTATAGAAAATAGCAAACAACATCACGCTGTGTAGGCCAACAGCGCCTCCAGCGGCACGTGCAGGGCCTCGTCGGCGGCAAACACTTCCAGCAAATGGCCCACGGTGGCGCGCACGCGGGGGGCCAGCAAGGCGCGGTGCGGGTACTGCAGCACCATCTCGAAACTGCCGGGGTGGTGGTGCGCAGGCAACAGTACCCGCAAGGCACCGGTGCGCAGGTGCGGCCAGGCCAGGTACGCGCCGACCTGGGCAATGCCCACGCCCATCAGCGCCGCCTGCACCAGCGCCTCGGGGGCGGACAGGGTGAGCGCGGCGGCGCTGGGGGTGAAGGCGGTGAGGCCACCGTCTGCCGCGCGGAAGTTCCACGCAAAGGTCTTGCCACCCAGAAAGCGCCGGGTCACAAACTGGTGCTGCGCCAGCTCGGCCGGGCTACGCGGTGTACCGCAGCGCGCCAGATAAGCCGGGCTGGCCACCAGCACCAGGGGCAGCTGGCAGACGGCACGCGACACCAGGGCCGAATCAGCTACCTGCCCGCCGCGCAAGGCCAGGTCGTAGCCGTCGCGCACCAGGTCGATGCGCCGGTCGTCAAAGTCCACCTCTACCTGCAACGCGGGGTGGCGTGCCAGCAGGTCGGGCAGCGCGGGCAGCACGTGGCTGCGGCCAAAGGCGTTGCTGGTCGATAGGCGCACCCGACCGCTGGGGGCGGCGCGCTGCGCGGCCACGGTGTCCACGGCGGCATCCAGCGCGTTCAGGGCGATGCGGGCTTGGTCCAAAAAAGCGCTGCCCTCGGAGGTGAGGGTGAGCGAACGGGTGGTGCGGTTCATCAGCCGCACACCCAGCGCCCGCTCCAGCCCCGCCACGTTTTTGCTGACCGCCGCCGACGACACGCCCAAAGTACGCGCCGCCGCCGCAAAGCTGCCGCTGTCGGCTGCCTGCACAAACGAAAGGATGGCGCGCACGCGCTGGGCTGAGTCCATGAGGGTTCCCCCGTTAAAAGCCAGATTATCAACCTGGGGTTAATAGAACAACAACCCAGTCGCCACTTCCAGGAATCAATGGCAAAACCCAGAATCCGTGCATCTGCCATCCCTATCCAGAAAGAGAACACCCCATGCTGATTTCCATCGTGTACCACAGTGGCTACGGCCACACCGCCAGACAAGCACACGCCGTAGCCGAGGGCGTGGGCCGGGTCAAGGGGGCGGAGGCGGTTTTAGTGGCCGTGGCCGATGGCGACATTTCGTGGGCCACACTGGAGGCGAGCGACGCCATTATTTTTGGCTCGCCCACCTACAACGGCACCTTGAGCGCCAAGCTGAAACAGTTTTTTGAAGACGCCAACAAACCCGCCTGGAATGAACTCAAGTGGCGCAACAAAATCGCCGCCGGCTTTACCAACTCGGGGGCGCAAAACGGCGACAAGCTCAACACCCTGACCAGCATGGCCTTGTTTGCCGCGCAGCACGCCATGATTTGGGTTGGGCTGGACCTGAAACCCGGCAACGCCACCACTACCGGCAGCACCAACGACCTCAACCGCATGGGCAGCTTCCTGGGCGCCATGGCGCAGTCCGACATGGACGGCAGCGCAGAAACCACCCCACCCGACAGCGATTTACGCACGGCAGCGTACCTGGGACAGCGGGTGGCGGAAGTAGCGCACCAATTTACCCAAAAAGGAGTTTGACCATGAACGTACTCAGCTACGCCGCAGAGTCCGGCACAGCCCCGCTCAAGCCCTACACCCTGCAACGCCGTGCGCCGCGCGCGGACGATGTGGTGATTGAAGTTCTGTATTGCGGTGTGTGCCACACCGACATCCACCAAACCCGCGACCACAGTGGGTTTAGCCGCTTTCCCATGGTGCCCGGCCATGAGGTCGTGGGGCGGGTGGTCCGCGTGGGCAGTGGCGTTACGCGCTTCAAGGCGGGTGACTCAGTGGGCGTGGGCTGCATGGTGGACTCGTGCCAGCACTGCACCGCCTGCGCGCACGGTCTGGAGCAGCATTGCGAAGAAGTCCCGACCTTCACCTACGGCAGCACAGACCGGCAGGACAAAACGGTGACGCAAGGCGGCTATTCGCAGCAGATGGTGGTGTCGGACAAGTTCGTGTTGACCCTGCCCGCAGGCCTGGACCTGGCAGGCGCCGCGCCGCTGTTGTGCGCAGGCATCTCCACCTGGTCACCGCTGCACCACTGGAACATCGGTGCGGGCAGCCGGGTCGCGGTGATTGGCCTGGGGGGTTTGGGGCACATGGCCTTGAAACTAGCCAAGGCCTTGGGCGCAGACGTGACCCTGTTTACCCGCACGGCGGGCAAAGAAGACGATGGCCGCCGCCTGGGCGCGGACCATATTGTGTTTTCCAACGATGCGGCGCAAATGGCGGCGGTGAAAAATCAGTTTGATTTGATTATCGACACCGTGCCGTATGCGCATGACGTTAATCCGTACATGGGCACCTTAGCCAACTCCGGCACGCTGGTTTTGGTGGGCTATTTTGGCCCACTGGAGCCACCCGTGATGGCTGGGCCTTTGATTATGGGACGCAAGGCCGTAGCAGGCTCTTTCATCGGCGGCATTGCCGAAACACAGGAGATGCTTAATTTTTGTGGCAAGCACAACATTACATCTGATGTAGAAATTATCAATATCCAAGATATTAATTAAGCCTATGAACGCATGTTGAAAAGTGACGTGAAATACCGTTTTGTGATTGATTTAGCCTCACTCAAATAAAAACCAAATCAACGCAATGAAATCATTCAAATTCAAAGCCTGGCTATCGGCATTACTGGTCAGCACAGTATTCGCTGCGGGCACCACCGCGGCATGGTCTGACGATGCAATTCAAGTCCCGGTAAAAAGCATTCCTGTGGCAAGCACGGCCAGCGTGGGATTACAGAACTCTATCAAAGCAGGTCCCCTGTCTTTTTGGAATGACCACCCGCAGTCCGCACAAGAGTGGAAAGCGTGGGTACAGCATCTGGCAGAGCTGACCGAAAAAGGACTGCCAGCCTTGCGCGCAAAGATGGGGGTCAGCGTGCAAGCCAGCCAGATGGCGGGGGTGCAGGTATTCACCGTCACGCCAGACAGCATCGCGCCCGAGAACCAGCGTCGCGTTCTGCTACACGTGCATGGTGGTGGATACGTCATCGGCCCCGGTGCATCGGGCAACGCAGAGGCCATCATGATGGCCAGCAAAGGGCACATCAAGGTAATTTCGGTGGACTACCGCATGCCCCCCGATGCGCCCTATCCGGCGGCCTTGGATGATGTGGTGGCGGTGTACAAAGAGCTCATCCAATCTACCGACCCCCAACGACTGGCGGTTTTTGGCACGTCGACAGGTGGCGGTTTGACGCTGGCCCTGGCGCTGCGCGCCAAGGCAGAGGGTTTGCCCATGCCCGCCGCGCTGGGCGCAGGAACGCCGTGGGCAGACATGGACAAAACCGGCGACAGTTATTTCATTAACGAAAATATTGACAACGTTTTGGTCAGTTACGAGGGCTGGCTGGGCGATGCGGCCAAGCTGTACGCCAATGGCCGAGATTTAAAAGACCCGATGCTGTCACCCGTTTACGGCGATGTACGTGGTTTTCCGCCCACGATATTGGCATCAGGCACCCGCGATTTATTCTTGAGCAATACCGTGCGCATGCACCAAAAACTGCGTGAAGCGGGCGGCGTGGCGGATCTCATCGTTTTTGAAGGTTTATCGCACGCGCAATACCTGTCTTCGCCTGATGCCTATGAAACCCAGCAGTATTTTTCTGAGTTAAATTATTTTTTCAACAAATATTTAGCCAAATAAATAAAAAACCACCTCAACTTCACACCAGTAAATACACTATGAATACTAAAAACCGAACCGACATCAAGCCCGTTTTATTTGTTGTTACCAGCCATAACGTCAAAGGCGACACCGGCATCCCCACCGGCTTCAATTTAAGCGAAGTCACCCACCCGTTGGAAAAACTGCAAGCAGCCGGTATTGCGGTGGAATTTGCCTCCATCCAGGGCGGGCAGCCACCGCTGGACGGCCTGGAGGACTTCAACGATGCCACCAATGCCCACTACTGGGCAGACGCAGATTTTCGCGCCGCACTGGCCAACACCCTGCGCCTGGACGATGTAGACGCATCGCGCTATTCGGCCATTTTTTACGCCGGTGGCCACGGCACGATGTGGGACTTTCCCGACAGCGCAGCTGTGCAAAAGGTCACCCGTGCCATGTACGAGGCAGGTGGCATCGTGTCGGCGGTGTGCCACGGCCCAGCTGCGCTGGTCAACGTGCGCCTGGCCGACGGCAGCTATCTGGTGGCGGGCAAGCGTGTCGCTGCATTTACCGATGAAGAGGAAGAAATCGTGCAGTCAACCAACGTCGTGCCGTTCTTGCTCGAATCGACCTTGGTTCAACGCGGCGCAAAGCACCAGCACGCCGCCGCGTGGACATCGAATGTCGCGGTCGATGGCCGCCTCATCACCGGGCAAAACCCGCAATCGGGTGCTCGCCTGGGCGAGGCCCTGCGCGATGCACTCCTCCAAACACAACCACCCAAGGAATCTGCTCCCATGCCAAACCCACTCCTATCCGGCATCACCCCGGCTGATGTAGCCGCCGTATCACCCGCACTGGCCAAATACACCGGACAAGCCATCGTCAACGGCGTGTGGCAACGGCCCGTGCTGTCCCTGCATGACCGCTGCCTCGTGACGCTGGCGGCGCTGGTCATGCGCAGCCAGACCATCGGCGTGCGGCACTACGTGACCAAGGCGCTGGACAGCGGCGTGACGCCCGCCGAGGTGTCCGAGCTGATCACCCACGTGGCGTTTTACGCAGGCTGGTCGAGCGCGTTCTCGGCGATTGCCATCGTGAAAGACATCTTTGCCGAACGCGGCATCACGGCCGACCAGCTGCCTGGCACCAACCCCACGCTGCTGTCCATCGCCGAGGCCTTGCCCGATGAAGATATTCGCCTGGCTTTTACGCAAGACAACTTCACGCCGC
>CANFZJ010000171.1 GCA_947451445.1 Comamonadaceae bacterium | reverse complement strand
TTTTCCTTCAAGTCTGGCCCCTGGCCGTACAACCCGGTCAAGGCGCGCGAATTGCTGAAAGAGGCGGGCTACCCCAACGGTTTCGAGTCCACCCTGTGGTCGGCCTTTACCGACAGCACATCGCAAAAAGCCATCCAGTTCGTGCAGCAGCAGCTGCGTGTGATCGGTGTGAACGTGCAGATCCAGGCGCTGGAATCGGGCCAGCGGGTTGAAAAGGTGGAGAGCTGGCAAGACCCGGCGACCGCCCCGGTGCGCATGTACTACGTGGGCTGGTCTGCGTCTACCGGTGAGTCGGACTGGGCGCTGCGCCCCCTGTTTGCTACCGAGTCCATGCCGCCCAAGTCGTACAACACGGCCTACTACAAGAACCCGGCGGTCGATGCCGAACTGGCCAAGGCCCTGTCCACCACCGACGCGGCGGAGAAAACCCGCATTTATGCCGGTGTGCAGCAAACCATCTGGAAGGATGCGCCTTGGGTCTTCCTGGCCACGTTGCAACTGGTGTCTGCCCACACCAAGAGCCTGAGCGGGGTCTATGTGATGCCCGACCGTTCGTTCAACTTCGATGAAGTCGATCTGAAGTAAGTCTTGCTGCATGCTGAACTACATCCTCAAACGCCTGCTGGGCCTGCTGCCGACGCTGTTGATCGTCGCGGGGCTGGTGTTTCTGTTCGTCCACCTGCTACCGGGTGACCCGGCGCGGCTGGCGGCGGGGCCGGAGGCGGGCGAGGAGGTGGTGCAGATGATCCGCCAAGACCTGGGGCTGGACTTGCCGTTGACCACCCAGTTTGGCCGCTTCATCGGCCACGCGCTGCTGGGTGATTTTGGCCAGTCGCTGCGCAGCAAGCGTCCGGTGGCCACCGAGATTGCCGAGCGTTTCATGCCTACCTTTTGGCTCACCGTGGCGGCGATGGGCTGGTCGGTGCTGTTGGGCTTGGTGATCGGTACGGTGTCGGCCGTGTGGCGCAACAAATGGCCGGACCGCTTGGGTATGGCGTTGGCCATCACCGGCATTTCGTTCCCGTCGTTCGCGCTGGGCATGGTGCTGATGCAGGTGTTCTCGGTGCAGCTGGGCTGGCTGCCCACGGTAGGGGCCGACAGCTGGCGGCATTACGTGCTGCCGTCCATCACGCTGGGGGCGGGCGTGGCGGCGGTGATGGCGCGGTTTACCCGCTCGTCGTTCATCGACATTTTGAAAGAGGACTACGTGCGCACCGCCCGTGCCAAGGGCTTGAACGAGTTCGTGGTGGTGGTCAAGCACAGCCTGCGCAATGCGTTGATTCCGGTGGTCACCATGATGGGCCTGCAGTTTGGTTTTTTGCTGGGCGGCTCGATCGTGGTGGAGAAGGTGTTCAACTGGCCCGGCATGGGGCGCCTGCTGGTGGATGCGGTGGAGATGCGCGACTTTCCGGTCATCCAGGCCGAAGTGCTGCTGTTTTCGCTGGAATTCATCCTGATCAACCTGGTGGTGGACGTGCTGTACGCGGTCATCAATCCGACCATTCGCTACAAATAATATAGCTGCTCATGCCCGATCCAATTGCGCCAACACCTGTTTTTCCCCATGAACGGGTGCGCACGCCCTGGAGTGAGTTCTGGCGCAAGTTCAAGGGCCAACATGTGGCGCTGGCGGCCGGGGTGTTTGTGTTGCTGCTGGTATTGCTGGCGGTGCTGGCCCCCTGGCTGGTGCCGTTTGATGCCGAGAACTACTTTGACTACGACGCCATCAACGCCAAGCCGTCGGCTGCGCATTGGTTCGGCGTGGATGCGCTGGGGCGCGACATTTTCAGCCGCATCCTGATGGGCACACAGATTTCGTTGGCGGCTGGGTTTATCTCGGTGGCGGTGGGGGCGCTGGTTGGCACGGCGTTGGGCCTGCTGGCGGGCTACTACGAGGGCTGGTGGGACCGCATCGTGATGCGCATATCGGACGTGCTGTTTGCCTTTCCGGGCATTTTGCTGGCCATTGGTATCGTGGCGATTTTGGGCAACGGTATGGTCAATGTGATTTTTGCCGTGGCCATTTTCAGCGTGCCTGCGTTTGCCCGGCTGGTGCGCGGCAATACGCTGGTGGTTAAGAACCTGGCCTATATCGAGGCGGTGCGTTCGATTGGCGCCAGCGACTGGACCATCATCACCCGGCACATCTTTCCGGCCACTATGTCGTCGGTGGTGGTGTACTTCACCATGCGCATCGGTACCTCCATCATCACGGCGGCCAGCTTGTCGTTTCTGGGCTTGGGGGCGCAGCCGCCTACGCCGGAGTGGGGCGCTATGCTGAACGAAGCGCGTGCCGACATGGTGACCGCACCGCATATCGCGCTGTTCCCTAGCTTGGCGATCTTTCTGACCGTGCTGGCGTTCAATCTGCTGGGCGACGGCCTGCGGGACGCACTGGACCCGAAGCTGGACGCTTGAGGGCACTCCTATAAATCCAATGGTCGGGCGCATAGCTTCGTTGCGCGGTACTCGAAATCCTCATGCACTGAAGTGCATTCCGGTGTTCTGCGCTCCGGGCGCCTCACTCTGCATCCCGAAAATTGGATTTATAGGAGTGCCCTTGAGCCTTAGCCGGGCAGGGCGGGGTCGTTGAGCAGGTCGATCACTTTTTGCAGGTCTTTGATAGCGCGCTCACGGCTTTCATCGGTAAGTTTGTCCATGTCCACCGACAGGTGCAGCCCGGCGTAGCGCTGGTTGAGGGACTCTTGCCTGCTGGCCTCGGTTTCATGGATGCCGCGCAGCAAAAAGCAGCGAATTTCACGCGACACGCCCTTGGCGGTCAGCGGTGCGCGTTCTTCGGCCTCAAATTCGTCTTTCACCAGCGCATAGGTTTCGTAGGACAGCATCACGCCGTCGGGCTCGCTGTTTTGTTCCAGGCGGGCGGCCAGGTTGACCTCGCTGCCGATGACGGTGTAGTCCATGCGCTGTTCGCTGCCAAAGTTGCCCACGTGGCAAAACCCGGTGTTGATGCCGACACGGATCTGGAACGGCTGGCGGTCGCCTTTGTCGCGCCAGATCTCGCGCAGCACGTGCATGCGCCGCTGCATTGCCACGGCCATGCGCACGCACTGCAGCGCGTCTTCTTGCACGCCCCGGGTCTCGGGGTCGCCGAAGAAAATCAAAATCGCATCGCCGACGAATTTGTCTATCGTGGCCCCAAATTCCAGCGCGATCTTGGACATTTCCGAGAAGTAGCTGTTCAAAAAGTACGTTAAGTCTTCAGGCTGCATGCCTTCGGAGGTTTTGGTGAAGTCTTTGATGTCCGAGAAGAAAATGGTCAGTTTTTTGCGCACCGCCTGGATGGATACGTCTCGGTCACCTTCAAAAATGGACTTGTAGACCTGTGGTGACAGGTAGCGCGACAGCTTGGTGGACAGCGAGTGCAGCATGGCCGTGCGCACGTTCAGGGCGATGTGGTTGTGCACCCGGGCCAGCAGAATCGGCGGGCAAATCGGCTTGGTGATGTAGTCCACCGCGCCTAGCTCAAAGCCTTTCTCTTCGGCCTCGTTGTCGGACTTGGCGGTCAGGAAGATGACCGGTATGTCGCGTGTGGCGGGGTTTTCCTTGAGGCGGCGACAGACTTCGTAGCCATCGATCTGCGGCATCATGATGTCCAGCAGGATCAGGTCTGGTGGCGTGGCAGATGCGGCAACCGCCAACCCCTTTTCACCGTGGTTGACCACCTTGACCCGGTAGGTGTCCTTGAGCAAGGCGGCCATCAAGGTCAAATTGTCTGCGGTGTCGTCCACCACGAGGACGGTGGGTTTGTCGGCGAAGCCCAGCATATTCATAAGATGCCTCTGGTAGACCTGTTACGTAAATGTTGCAATACGTGCACTGGGGTGGAGCGGGAATCGTACACCGTGCGCGGTACTATCTCGCACCAGTACAAGGGGAGTGCGTATGAAATGGGAAGGCAACCGGGAGTCCAGCAACGTTGAAGACCGGCGCGATGGTGAGGGCGGCGGGTCGGGCGGCGGCATGCTGGGTGGACGCGGCATTGGTGTTGGAACGATTGTGGTTGCCCTGTTGGGTGGTTGGATGTTTGGCATCAACCCCATGACCATCATCAGCCTACTGAGCGGTGGTGGTGCGCCATCGGCACAGGTGCAGCAAGCCCCTGCGCACCGGCCGCCGAAAGATGACCAGTTGGCCAAGTTTGTGTCAACGGTGTTGGCCGATACCGAAGATGTGTGGAAGGACGTTTTCGTCAAGGCCGGTGGCAGGTACAAAGAACCGACTTTGGTGCTGTTCCGTGGCGCAACCCGTACGGCGTGTGGCCAAGGCCAGGCTGCGATGGGGCCGTTTTATTGTCCGGGCGACCAAAAGGTCTACATTGACCTGGGCTTTTATGAAACACTCAAAAACCGACTGGGCGCCCCCGGCGAGTTTGCCCAGGCTTACGTGATTGCCCACGAGGTGGGTCACCATGTGCAGAATTTAATGGGCATCAGTGGCAAGGTAGACGCTATGCGCAACCGTGCGAGCCAAGCCCAGTCCAACGCCTTGAGCGTTCGGCTGGAATTGCAGGCAGATTGTTTTGCCGGTGTCTGGGCACACCACGCACAAGATGCCCGCAAGATTCTTGAAAGCGGCGACATCGAATCGGCCATGAATGCGGCGGCCAAGATTGGCGATGACGCCTTGCAACGGGCTGGCGGTGGTGAGGTGGTGCCTGATAGTTTTACCCACGGCACAAGCGCCCAGCGCCAGCGCTGGTTTAGCACGGGTTACCAGAGTGGCGTGGTGAAGTCTTGCGATACCTTCAGTACCCGCCAACTCTGATCGGGCTATAATCTTAAGGCTTTGCATACTGCGAAGCGCACGTTGGCTGAAATTCCATCTACCAACGCAAGTTCACATACAACGGATATTTAAATGATCGCATCCTCTATCAAGGCCGAAGTTGTCAAGGCCAATGCGCGTAGCGCAACCGACACTGGCAGTCCAGAAGTGCAAGTTGCACTGCTGACCGCCCGCATCAACGAACTCACCCCCCATTTCAAAACCCACGCCAAAGACCACCACGGTCGCCGTGGTTTGTTGCGTATGGTGAGCCGTCGTCGCAAGCTGTTGGACTACCTGAATGGTAAGGACCATGACCGTTATGCTGCATTGATCGTGAAACTCGGCTTGCGTAAGTAATCCAGTACCCAATGCACAAGCGCCTGAGTTAGTTCACTAGCTCAGGCGTTTTTGTTTGTTTTTTCAGAGTTGGCATCCCAGGTACGCGCTGTGTCATTCCATAAAAATACAGGTTTTTATGGAATGGCATCGTATGTAGGCACCTTCTCTGGCCCTTGCAACCCGGGTTGGGTTGCATTTCTTGTAAGTCGGCCCATGTGGGTCGCAAATTCAGGAGACCGAAGATGACTATGTTTAATAAAGTAAGCAAGACTTTTCAATGGGGCAGCAATACCGTCACCATGGAAACCGGCGAAATGGCCCGTCAATCCAGTGGCGCTGTGCTGCTGGATATGGATGGCACTGTGGTGCTTGCCACTGTGGTTGCTAAAAAAGAAGGTAAACCTGGCCAGGACTTCTTCCCCCTGACAGTGGACTATCTGGAAAAGACCTATGCTGCGGGCAAAATCCCCGGCAGCTTTTTCAAGCGCGAAGGTCGCCCTAGCGAATTTGAGACGCTGACCAGCCGCCTGATCGACCGCCCAATCCGTCCGTTGTTCCCCGAAGGCTTCTTCAATGAAGTGCATGTCGTGGTGCACACCCTGTCGTTGAATCCCGAAGTCGATGCGGATATTGCAGCTCTGATTGCTGTTAGCGCGGCTTTGTCGGTTAGTGGTATTCCATTCAGCGGCCCGATCGGTGCAGCCCGCGTGGGTTACGTCAACGGCGCATATGTGCTGAACCCTGGTCAGACCGCCCGCAAAGACTCCATCATGGACTTGGTGGTGGCGGGTACCGAAGCCGCCGTGCTGATGGTCGAGTCCGAAGCCCAGCAATTGTCTGAAGAAATCATGTTGGGTGCTGTGGTGTTCGGCCATGAGCAAGGTGTTGTTGCCATCAACGCCATTCATGAGCTGGTGCGCGATGCGGGTAAGCCAGTGTGGGAATGGCAAGCTCCCGCCAAGGACGAGCCGTTGATCGCTAAGGTCGGCGCACTGGCTGGTGACAAGCTGGCTGCCGCTTACCAAATTCGTAACAAGCAAGCCCGTACCCAGGCCTGCCGTGCTGCTTACGCTGAAGTCATGGCTGCGTTGAAAGCCGACGGCGCTGCGTTTGACAGCGTGGCCGTGGAAGGCATGCTGTTCGATATCGAAGCCAAGATTGTGCGTAGCCAGATCCTGGCTGGTGAGCCCCGTATCGACGGCCGTGACACCCGCACCGTGCGTGCCATTGAAATCCGGAACAGCGTACTGCCCCGTACCCATGGTTCAGCTCTGTTCACCCGTGGTGAAACCCAGGCTTTGGTGGTGACCACCCTGGGTACCGAGCGCGATGCACAGCGCATTGACGCTTTGGCTGGTGAGTACGAAGACCGCTTCATGCTGCACTACAACATGCCTCCGTTCGCCACTGGTGAAACCGGCCGTGTGGGCACGCCAAAGCGCCGCGAAATCGGCCACGGTCGTTTGGCTAAGCGCGCTTTGGTGGCAGTGTTGCCAAGCAAGGAAGACTTCCCCTACACCATGCGTGTGGTGTCCGAAATCACCGAATCCAATGGTTCTTCGTCGATGGCCTCGGTTTGCGGCGGCTGCCTGTCGCTGATGGATGCTGGCGTGCCCATGAAGGCGCACGTGGCGGGTATCGCCATGGGACTGATAAAGGACGGCAACCGTTTTGCCGTGCTGACCGACATCCTGGGTGACGA
>CANFZJ010000170.1 GCA_947451445.1 Comamonadaceae bacterium | reverse complement strand
GGTGATTGAGCCCAAAGGCGCTTGGGAGCACAGCGCTTACCAAAGCGATGGCCAGTTTGTGGTGGAAGTGCGTGAGCAAAAAATAGACACCACCAAGCTGGTTCAAGGTCCTAATTACGCGGGTGAAAAACTGTCGCTGAACTTCCAGAACATTGAAGTTCGTGCCTTGCTGCAGGTCATTGCCGACTTCACCAACTTCAATGTGGTGACCTCTGATTCCGTGACGGGCTCACTCACCCTGCGCCTGAAAGACGTGCCCTGGGACCAAGCCTTGCAGATCATCATGGATGCCAAAGGCCTGGGCATGCGCAAGTCTGGCTCGGTACTGTGGATCGCCCCCAAGGACGAGATTGATGCCCGCACCAAAAAAGACCTGGAGTCCGCTGCCTCCATGCAGGCTCTGGAACCCCTGCTCACCCAGTCATTCCAACTGAACTACGCCAAAGCCGCTGACATCGTCACCCAGCTAGGTGGCAGCGCGTCCGGTGGTGCCAGCAGTGGGCCGCGCTTCCTCAGTGCACGTGGCTCAGCCATCTCGGAGCCCCGTACTAACCAGATTTTTGTCAGCGACATTCCCAGTCGCATTGCGGCAGTTCAGGATCTGATTAAAAAGCTGGATATCGCCGTCCGCCAGGTGCTGATCGAGGCACGCATTGTGGAAGCGTCGGACACCTTTGGCAAATCTTTGGGTGTCAAGTTAGGCTCTACTTCGGGTAGCTCTACCACCTCTGGCACCGCCGCAGGTAGCTACGGGCTCACCGGTAACACCCGTTTTACGGTGGGCACCAGCTACAGCAATGTGACGGCCAGCAACGGCTCCAGTGGCTCGGCTGTGGACACCAGCAGCAACTTCGTCAACTTGCCTGCGGTGGGCGAGGGTGGTTACAACGCGGCAGCATTTGCCCTGTCCATCTTCAGTAGCGCCGCCAACCGCTTCTTGAACCTGGAAATCTCGGCCTTGGAAAACGACGGCAAAGGCAAACTGGTGTCCAGCCCGCGTATCGTTACTGCCGACCAGACCAAGGCCTTGATCGAGCAGGGTACCGAGTTCCCGTACCAGCAAGCCACTTCTAGCGGAGCGACCTCGGTCGCCTTCCGCAAGGCCAATCTGAAACTGGAAGTAACGCCCCAGATTACCCCCGAGGGCAACATCATTCTCGACTTGGACATCAACAAAGACAGCCGTGGTGAAACCACATCAAACGGTATTGCCATCGACACCAAGCACATCAAGACACAGGTACTGGTGGAAAACGGCGGTACGGTTGTAATTGGCGGTATTTTTACGCTGGACGAGACAGACAGTATTACCAAAGTGCCGGTGCTGGGTGATATTCCTTATCTGGGGATGCTGTTTAAAACAAAAACCCAGGCCAGTACCAAGAAAGAAATGCTGGTGTTTATTACGCCGAAGATGATTGTTGAACGCTCGGCGGCACGTTAACGAGAACTGAATTGAAAGCAGGGAAGGTATCTATGCGTTATTTGAAGTCGTGGCCAATATTGGCATTGATGGTACTGTTGAGTGCTTGTGGTGGTGGCGGAAGTCCTGGGAGTACGTCTTCGTCTGGTGGTACGACTACGGTGACTGCGACCGGTATTGCAAGTGCCTTAAGTTACGTATCCACAAGTCCTTCCGATAAGTCGATTGTGCTGGCTGGATCTGGTGGTAGTGGCCGGTCTGAAACCGCTATCCTGACTTTCAAAGTAGTTGATACCAGCAATACCGCGGTGTCAGGTGCCGTGGTGAATTTCAGTGTGGCTCCTGCTGGTAGCGTCACGTTAAACATTGCTTCCGCTACCAGTGGTAGTGATGGTTTGGTTTCGACGACGGTGTCGTCGAAGAGTATTGCGACATCGGTGGTGGTAACGGCAACAGTAAGTGGAACAGCTATCTCGACTCAGTCGGATCAACTGTCGGTTACTACCGGTGTTTCTACCCAACTGGGCTTTGATTTGTCGGCAACCAAGTACAGTTTGAATGCGGGAATAACTGGAGATACCTCGACCGTTTCCGTAAGAATTGTTGATACCAACGGCAATCCTGTGGCGGATGGTGTTGCGGTTGTTTTTACAACGAATTTTGGTAGCGTTGGCAGCTCGTCTAGAGGCGGGTGTACCACCTCCAATGGGGGGTGCTCCGTAGCCTATGTCATGCAGAATCCGAGGCCTACTGACGGTCAGTTGGTAACCGTTGTTGCATCTACAGTATTAGGCAATGGAACGGTAATCAGTGATTCACTGAACTTCTCCGCGACAGATCCACTTAACGTAACACTGTTAACTGCGAATGACGGGACTGGTCAGGTTGTTACCGAGTTGGATATGGGTGGTTTGTGTACAAAAAACTTCACGTATTTCGTTGGAACCCCATTAGGATTGCCGGCTCCTGCGGGAACTGCTTTGGCTATGACAGGGCTAACAACGGGAGTTAGCAGCGTAGTTGTGAGTGGTGGGACTACTGGTCCTGCAGTGGATCACCTTGCTACGCCTGTTACGTTTACTGTTTCGGTATCGGGATCCACTCCGGCATGCAACGCAGCCGGTGGAAATACCGAGACAACTGCTGCAAATCAAGGCTTGCAAATTGTATTTACTGCTGATGCTCGCCCAGGCACAAAGACCTACAACGTCAAATATCCAAAATCTTAGAGATGCCTGATAGTTTTGCCAGTGTGGCCCTAGTCGGCCTCCCCGGCTCCGGAAAATCCACTGTCGGCCGCCAACTGGCCCGCCGGCTGCAGGTTCCCTTCACCGATTCGGACCACGTGATAGAGCAGCGCATTGGCTGCTCCATCCGTGAGTTCTTCGAGCGGGAGGGCGAGCCGCGCTTTCGTGATGTGGAAGCGGAAGTGGTGGACGAGCTGACCCAAAGCGGGGTGGGCGTGCTGGCCACGGGTGGCGGCACGGTGCTGCGGCTGGCCAACCGCGAGGTGCTGCACGCGCGGGGCCAGGTAGTGTATTTACGCTCCACCCCCGAAGAAGTGTTTCGCCGCGTACGCCATGACGTGAACCGGCCGTTGCTGCAGGTGGCCGACCCTTTGACCCGACTGCGTGACCTGTTTGCTATCCGCGATCCGCTGTACCGGGAAGCCGCGCATTTTGTGATTGAAACGGGTCGCCCTTCGGTGGCTACGCTGGTCAATATGATTTTGATGCAGCTGGAGTTGGGGGGCTCGACTCCAGCTTCTACGGCTTCTGCGCCATCCGGCACTCCAACTTAACGCTGCGGCGCTTTAAACTGTGCGGCTATGCACGCCCCACAGCCCTCAGCCACCCAAACCGTCCACATTAGCCTGGGCGACCGCAGCTACCCCATCCACATCGGCACGCACCTGCTGGACAACCCCGCTACCTGGGCCGACCTGCCCCGCGCCGCTGCCGCGCTGATCGTCACCAATACAACAGTCGGCCCGTTGTACGCCCAACGCCTGCAAACCGCGCTGGCAAGCCATTACCCGACCGTGCACACGGTGGTGCTGCCCGACGGCGAGGCGTTCAAAACCTGGGAAACCCTGAACCTCATTTTTGATGCCCTGCTGGGCCATGGCTGCGACCGCAAAACAGTGCTGTTCGCGCTGGGCGGCGGCGTGGTGGGTGATATGACCGGCTTTGCCGCCGCCAGCTACATGCGCGGCGTGCCGTTTGTGCAGGTGCCGACCACGCTGTTGGCGCAGGTGGATTCGTCGGTGGGGGGCAAAACGGCCATTAACCACCCGCTGGGCAAGAACATGGTGGGTGCGTTCTACCAGCCCGTGCGCGTGGTTTGTGACCTGGATACGCTGGCTACGCTGCCGCCGCGCGAGCTCAGTGCCGGGCTGGCCGAGGTCATCAAATACGGCCCCATCGCCGATATGGCGCTGCTGGACTGGCTGGACGCCAACATCGACGCCCTGCGCGCGGGCGACACCGCCGCGCTGGCCCATGCGGTGCAACGCAGCTGCGAGATCAAAGCCCACGTGGTGGGCCAGGACGAGCGCGAGGCCGGGCTGCGCGCCATTCTGAATTTTGGCCACACCTTTGGCCACGCCATCGAGGCGGGCATGGGCTACGGCGCCTGGCTGCACGGCGAGGGTGTGGGCGCAGGCATGGTGATGGCCGCCCACTTGTCGCAGCGCCTGGGCCTGGTCGACATGGCGCTGGTGCAGCGCTTGACCACCCTGGTGCAGCGTGCCGGTTTGCCCACGGTGGGCGCGGTGCTGGACGCGGCCGACAACGCCGGGCGCTACCTGCAGCTGATGCGGGTGGACAAAAAGGCCGAGGCGGGCGAGATCAAGTTTGTGCTGATCGACCCGCCCGGCAGCGCCGCTGTGCGCGCCGCACCCGATGCACTGGTGCGGGCCGTGGTGGATACGTGCTGCGCGTCCGTATGAATGCTATTAAAAGCGTAGCTAATCGCGCACGTATTGCCTGCGCTAGAGGCTTATTTCTTATAAAAATATGTCCCTAGCCCGCTACGCCTGCAACCCCGCCCAGTCCCGGGGCCGCCGCTACTGTGAGCCCGCCGCGCCCACCCGCACCGACTACCAGCGCGACCGCGACCGCATCGTGCATTCCACCGCGTTCCGGCGGCTGGTCTACAAAACCCAGGTGTTCCTGAACCACGAAGGCGACCTGTTCCGTACCCGGCTCACCCATTCGCTGGAAGTGGCGCAGTTGGGCCGCTCCATCGCACGGGCGCTGGCGCTGAACGAAGACCTGGTCGAGGCCATCGCCCTGGCGCACGACCTGGGCCACACCCCGTTTGGCCATGCCGGGCAAGACGTGCTCAACGCCTGCATGGCCGCGCACGGCGGCTTCGAGCACAACCTGCAAAGCCTGCGCGTGGTGGATGCGCTGGAGGAGCGTTACCCGCAGTTCGACGGCCTGAACCTGGCGTTTGAGACCCGCGAAGGCATCCTCAAACACTGCTCCCGCGCCAATGCGGAACAGCTGGAATCCATCTCCCCGGTTCACCCGGACGGGCGCGGCGACGTAGGCCAGCGCTTTCTGGACCGCACCCAGCCCAGCCTGGAGGCCCAGCTGTGCAACCTGGCCGACGAGATTGCCTACAACGCGCACGACATCGACGACGGTGTGCGCTCCGGCCTCATCACGCTAGACCAGCTGCAGGCCGTGCCCCTGGTCGCCCATTTTTACCAGCAGACCCTGGCCGAACACCCCCAGCTGCAGGGCCGCCGCGTACTGTTTGAAACCATCCGCCGCATGCTCAGTGCCCAGGTGTACGACGTGATTGCCGCCACCCAGGCCGCGCTGCAGGCCGCCCAGCCCGACAGCGCCGACGCGGCTCGGCTGTGTGGCCCGCTGCTCTGCTTCAGCCCCGACATGCGCGCCCAGTCGCAAGTGCTGAAGCAGTTTTTGATGAAAAACCTGTACCGCCACCCGCAGGTGATGGATATGACCACGCGCGCCCAAAGCCTGCTGCACGCCTTGTTTGCCGCCTACATCGCCGCGCCGCATGAAATGCCCCCCGGCTTTGCCGCCCGCGCTGCCGCCGATGGTCCGCGCACCGTGGCCGACTACATCGCCGGCATGACCGACCGTTTTGCCGCCCGTGAACACGAGCGCCTGACCGGTCGCAAACTGTGGAATTGAGTTGATCCGTCCATGAGCTTCCTCAACCAACTCAAAACCCAGGCCCAGGCCGTGCGCCAGCAGCAAGGCGCCCAGCAAAGCAGTCTGGACGTCCGCGTGGCCCAGACCGAGGCCGCTTGCAACACCGTGGCAGCCTATCTGGCCGACCTGGCGCAGCAGCTCAACGTGATTGCGCCGCCCGGCCCCGCGTTCACGCTGGACGGCAAAACCCCTTGGCCCGCCATGAAGTTGGTGGACTTTCGCTACGACCTGCGCAAAAAGCGGCTGCGCACCCTGGACGTGGTGGACTACATCGGCCTGGGCTGGCGGGCAGTGCCCCAAGACGGGCCGCCTGTGAAAGGCGCGGTCAGCGTCAATTTTCCGCCCGACCTGGAGCGGGTCGAGTCGCGCCTCACGCTGGGCCGCCTGCGCCACGAGCGGCTGGAGCAGCGCCACCCGGACACCCACAAGCTGCTCGCCATCCGGTTTGAATACCAAACCGAGCTGCTGGGCAGCGTGCGCGTCACCCCGGACCACGACCAGGCCGTGCTCGACTTTCGCATCAGCAATGCCAGCGGCTTTGACG
The DNA here is from genome assembly GCA_947451445.1 of Comamonadaceae bacterium. Classification (GTDB taxonomy): domain Bacteria; phylum Pseudomonadota; class Gammaproteobacteria; order Burkholderiales; family Burkholderiaceae_C; genus Rhodoferax_B. The sequence continues at coordinate 738 of CANFZJ010000170.1, read as the reverse complement.
TGCTGACCACCCAGTGGCCCGCCGCGCAGATCGACCACGCCCTGTTGGACGAGCTGGCCCGCCTGCTGGTGGCCCAGTCCAGCCACTTTGCGCGCAGCCGATGATGGATGAGACGGTTATCGCCGATATGCGCCGCTGGCTGGAGCGCGCCGTCATTGGCCTGAACCTGTGCCCGTTTGCCAAAGCCGTACACACCAAGGGCCAGGTCTACTACGCCGTCAGCCAGGCCCTGGATGCCGAGGCCTTGCGGCAAGACCTGGTTTATGAGCTAAATAACCTGCTAGCGCACGATCCATCTGCGCGAGACACTACGATTTTGATAGCGCCCCGGATGTTGGCCGACTTTCTGGACTACAACGACTTTCTGGCCGTGGCCGACAAACTGCTGCGCAAAATGAAGCTGCAAGGCGTGCTGCAGATCGCCAGCTTCCACCCCGACTTCCAGTTCGGCGGCACGGAGCCGGACGACATCACCAACTACACCAACCGCGCCCCGTACCCCTGCCTGCACCTGCTGCGCGAAGCCAGCATCGACCGCGCCGTGGCGGCCTTCCCCGAGGCTGAAATGATCTTTGAGCGCAACATGCAAACCCTGGAAGAACTTGGGCTGGCCGGGTGGGATGCTCTGGGCGTGGGAAAATCGCCCGATGAAGACCCAGAAAAATAAGCCAACGGTAGCGCCCAGCCTGCCCCCCGAAATCGACCCCGCCCAGTCGGTAGAGCTGCTCAAAGAGCTGC
>CANFZJ010000169.1 GCA_947451445.1 Comamonadaceae bacterium | reverse complement strand
GGCAAAATGCACACTGTGCCCCGCGCCTTCGCGCACGCAGCCCATGAAATACAACGGACATTTGAGCAGCGCCGCCAGCACATACGGGCCGACGGGAAAGCGGGCACCCCATCCCAAAAACATGGCCTCGACCGTGCGCCCGGCACCCAGGGGCACCCGGTCGCCTGCAATGGCCACAAATTCACCGCGCTGCACCCGCTCGGCCAGTAGCACAGCCGTACCGGCAGACACCTCGCTCACCTGCAGCAGCTGCACCGTGCTGTGCGGATTCAAGCGCTGCAGTAGCCGGTTAAAACGCTGGGCATGCACGGTGTGGACCAGAATATTCATACGTAAACCTGGTAGGCGCTCGGCCAAAGCCTGGCACAGCTCCAGGCAGCCCACATGGCCGGTGACGATAACGCCGCCCTGCCCGGCAGCCAAGGCCTGCAACAACGGCGCTTGGCCCTCCATGCGAGCACGTTCCAGGGGGTAACGTCCGCCCATGGCCAACATCTTGTCCAACAAAGTTTCACCAAACGACACGAAATGCCGCAGCGTCTGGCACGCACCAGGGGCAGCACCCAGCGTGCCATGCGCCGCCTGCAAACGTTGCAAATATTCCAACGAAGAGCGCCGCGCCAACCGCCCCGTGGCCCAGTACACAAACACCACCGGGTACAGGCATAGCAAAAACGGCAGCCGCCCGCACCAGCGGTGCACCGCCGCCAGCAGTTGCATACCCAGTACCCAGGTGTTTTCACCCAGGCTAGCCCAGTGCGGTGTGCTCATGGTGATGCTGGGCTGCGGGCCAGTTTGCGCCACAGCAGCAGCGGAGCACGCAGCAACATACCCACAAACAAACGTGCATGCATGCAGGAGATCAGCACGTTGTCTTGCCAGAGCCGGAAGTGCGACACGCCATCCAACGGATACGTCACCCGCGTGGGCTGGTTCAGCACGGCCACACCACGCCAGTGCAAACGCACCAACACATCGGTGTCAAAGTCCATGCGCCGACCTATCGCCACCGTGTCCAATAGCGGCAGCACGGCAGCCAAGGGGTAGACCCGAAAGCCACACATAGAGTCGCGAATATCCAGCGACAAGGTGTTGATCCACACCCAGATGTGGGTGGCGTAACGGGCCCAGTAACGCGACTGGGGTACCGAGGCGTCGTACACCGGGCAACCGGCCACCACCGCCTGCGGATGGCGTTCACTCAGCGCCAGAAAGACAGGGATGTCAGCGGGTTGGTGCTGTCCATCGGCGTCAATTTGCAGCGCGTGGCTAAAGCCCTGTGCGTGGGCCTGGCGCAGCCCGGCCACCATCGCCGCGCCTTTGCCCTGGTTGTACGCCAGCCGCAGCACATGGATGCCCGGCTGCACCAACGCTTGCAGCACCGCTGCACACACCGGCTCGCTGCCATCGTCCACCAGCAGACATTCCAAACCATGCGCCTGCACCGCAGCCACCACACCGCCAATGGCATTGGCATGGTTAAACACCGGAATCACCACGACCGGCTTAAACATCCGAAGTCACTCCAAAAACAATACGGCCACTGGAATGCGGCTCTGCACCGGTCCGGTAGGTAAATGCCAGCGTGGATGTGGCTTCGCGCCAATGCAAAAGCAGCTCAATCTGCGCACCAGGTAACACCGGGCGTTGGAATTTGAGCACTTCTACACGCAAAAAATCACCCGTAATGGGGAAGCATTCGCGTCCAAAAGCTACCGCCCAGTCCAGCTGGGCCACACCCGGCAGCAGCGGGGCACCGGGGAAATGGCCGTCAAACACCCGCAAATCCGCCCGAATGTCCAACGCCGCCAGAACCTCGGTCGGAGTCTGTTGCAGCCACTGCACGACAGGGCGCAACGGACGTAACAGCTCCAGCAGCGCAGCTTCGGTGGTTTTGCTTTGGGCGTTGATTGGCAACTGCGCCGGGTACCGCCAGCGCTTGGGCAACGCCACAGGCTCCACCACATCCACCAAAAACGCACGCAAGCCCTGGTTAATGGCGGCTTTGCCCAGGCGGGCCAAAGCATCCAGCCCCACAGTTGTCAACACCGCCACCACAGCCACACGGCCTTGGTAGACCAGTGCCCGCGCCTCGTGCACCCAATTTGACTGCTGCACATGGCGCTCAATGGCGCTCAGGGAAACCCGTTTTTCCTCAATCTTGACCACCCGATCTTCGCGCCCCAGCAAGGTGAACCCACCGCTGGCCGTGGGCGCCACCCGGTCGGTGCTGCGCCACCAGCCGCTGTCGGCCAGCTTGGGAGAGCGCAGTTCCAGTACATCCAGGTCCAGTCGCCATTGCACGTCGGCAAATACCTGCCAGCCGTCCCCGTGGTCGCTGCGCTGTCGCCAGGCGATACCGCCGGTTTCAGAACTGCCAAACACCTCTATCGGAGAGCGGCCCAGCAGGCGCAAGCTGTCATCGGCAGCCGATGGCGGCAGCGGCCCGCCGGACGAAAAAACCGCACCCACCCCTTGACGGGCAGCCGTCCAGTCCAACGCCTCGGACAGGCGGCGCAAATGCGCCGGGCTGGCTACCAACACACTGGGGGTTGCGCCTAAGGCCAACGCCATCTGCTCAGAGTAGTCCAGTCGCTCGGCTACAAAGCGGCGGCCTGTGGCCAATGGCCACAGGATGTAGAACAGCAGGCCGTAAATATGCTGGTGTGACACCGTGCTCCAGACGCTGGCCTGTGGCGACATCTGATGGGCAAAGCTGCGCTGCAGGATGGCTATTTCGGCCTCGAGCTGGCGCAGGCACTTGGCAATCGCCTCGGGCTCGCCACTGGAGCCCGAGGTGTACAACACCAGCCGGGTGTCCTCCAGGTCCAAGGCATCCCGCCATGGCGCGGGGTCTGCGGCGGGCTGCAAGGCACCCGGCACATCACCCACCCAGCCGTCCACCTCGGCGCTCAAACGGGTAACCGTCTCGGCCTGTACATCCCCAGGCAAATAGACGGTTTTGCCCGCATGCCAAGCGCCGTACAGTGCACAAGCAAAATCGTAGCCATCGGCAAAATACAGCGCCCAACGGCCGCCCGCAGACGCTTCAAACGCCGCCTGCCAGCGGCCCACGGCAGCGAGAAAATCGGCCCGACTGCGCGGCTGACCCGCCTGCTGCGCCACGGGTCGGTCGGCCAAACCCGGTGTGGACGCCACGGCGGTCAGCGATAAAAACTCAAGCATTCAACGCCCCCTTGCGCACCCGGCGGCGTACCAGCCATTCGACACCAAACAGCAGGCCCATCAACACGTACACCAGCAGACCGTTGTAGAAAGCCCAGACCTCTGGCGTAGCCCACAGCGCCGTCGCCAAGGCCGCGCTAGTGTTGAACACCAAAAAGCCCACCCATACCCAGGTGACCTTGCGGGTATAGGCCACGCCTTCGGGGGGCAAATCAGGCTCGGCCAGACGGGCCAGCCGCTCGATCACCGTCGGCGGGTAGACCAGGCTGGTGGCAAACACCACCAAAAACACACAGGCGACCAGCGCCGGATACAGCTTGAGCGGCAGCATCGCGTTACCCAAAAAGCTGAACGTGGCCAGGCACAAAGCCCCGCCCACCGCCACCAGCCAAAACAGCTGGCGCGTCACCAGCAGACGCAGCAAAGCCACGGCAACCAGTAGCAGTGCCATCCAGCGTGGCTCCAGCCGACCCGTGCCAAAGTACACCGCCAGCGGATAGGCCAGCGTCAATGCACCCAGAAAAATGGTTTTAAGCGGCGGCGGAGTCATGGACCAAGCTGTACAGCGCATCCACCACGTCTTGTACGGTGCGCACCGACTTGAAGGCCTCGGGCTGCAGGCGCTTGCCCACCAAGGGTTTGAGTTGCACGATCAGGTCCACTGCGTCAATGCTGTCGATGTCCAGGTCTTCGTACAACCGGGCAACGGGAGTCACCCGGTCGGCAGCGATATCGAACGTTTCGTGCAGGATGGCCTGAATGCGGTCAAAAATATCGTCTTTGGTCATATCTTTTTTTGTTCAATCACAAAGGCTACCAGGGCATCCACACTGGCAAAGTGGCGGCGTGTGGCCTCAGAGTCGGTGCCCATGCTGACACCGTAGCGTTTTTGCAAGGCCAAGCCCAGCTCCAGCGCATCAATTGAGTCCAACCCCAGCCCTTCAACAAACAGGTGCTGTGACGACACGATGTCTGCAGGCGCAATGTCCTCCAGCGCCAGGGCGGAAATAATCAGTTCCTTGATCTCAAGTTCTAAGCTGGGCACCTAGGGCCTCCGGTGAAAAATAATCAGTTAAATATGCGGTGACATGCCGGGCGGCCAAAGTCTCAGGCACACCATCCAAAAAAGGGGCAATCTCAATGTCCTCTTGCACGTCAATTACAAAATGGATGCGGCGTACAGGAATGTGATACCACTTATCGCCCTTGCTCAGAGCCAATGGATCGCAGCGAATGGTCACTGGGGTTATGTTGATACGCCCCCGCACCGCCACATTGGCAGCCCCCCTTTGCAGGTGCAAACCGCCGCTGCGGGGGCTACGCGTACCTTCCGGGAAAATGATCAGGTTGTTACCCGCATGCAGCGAATCTATGCAGTCCTGCACCAAGTCGGCCCCCGAGTCGTTGCAGACAAAGCCCGCCGCCGCCACCGGCCCCCGGGTAAAAAGGTTGTCACGCAACGCCGCCTTGACCACGCAATCGGCACGCGGGGTTAACGCCATCAAAAACACGACGTCCAGCAAAGTCGGGTGGTTCGCCAGCACCAATAAGCCTTGGCGTTGCAGCCGCTCCCGGCCACGCACCTCGCAACGCATCACCCCCAGCACCTGCATCATGCCCAGAAAAGCCCGGAATGCGAGACGGATCAACCGTTTGACCCGCTGCGCACGTAGCACAGGATCACGCACTGCCCACAGCAATACCAGCATCGGCAACACCAAGCCGCCCACACCAAACACCACAAAACAAAAACCAGTGGCAAAGATACGTACGGTCCGCTCCAACCGGTTAACCATGGCGCAGCCACTCCCAGGCAGCACCGTCCACCGGACGGGCAAAGCCACTGTCTTGCGACAAGGCGAAACGCAGCACATCCAGGCCATAGGGCAAATTTTGCGGTGACACGCTCGGGACAAGTCCCCCCACAGTGCAAGACAGGCTGAACCGGGGGCGATTCGCCACCGGGCGGGTCAAACGCCAGGCCCAAGCATAGGTAGCCGCAGGCTCGTCCTGGAATACGCTGTAAGCATCCGGCAAAGGGCTGTCGTAGCACAGCAGCAAGACTTCTGGTGCGCCATCGGCCAGCAGACCTACCGCCTCCACCACGCCTACGGCGGCGCTGTCCGCCCCTGCCGCCACGGCGATGTAATTGGCACGGTCGCCGCGCGCAATCGAATACATGGCACCCATCGCGTTGTGCACCGACAAGCCGAATCCAGTGGGCGACATTGGCTCTTGCGCTGCCACATCGGCCAACAGAGCCAACGAACGCTCCAAATCACCATAACGGGACGCCAGCACCACCGGCACCGTGGACAGATCAGGCGCAGCATCCGCCTGGGCCCAATACGCTACCTGCAGAGCCATGCGCCCCAAAGTATTGGCGCGGCGACGGGCCATGGCAGGCATTTCCGGCAGTGCTGGCACGGCTTCGCCTTGCGGTACATACGGTTGCGCAGCCCAGCCCAGCCAGCTTTCCGGCGTAGCCAAGCCGGCTGCGAACGCAGACCATCCACGAAGACAAAAATCGAATGCCAAGACGCTAAAAATGTGAGGGGGAGGCGAACACCACGTAAGCCTCGCAGGTATGCGAGGCTGTCGCCCAACGTCCCAAAGGGACCGAATATTTGAATAGACCCGCGACACAAACGGGAAACGCAAACGTGGTAATTACAGATTCTAGCCTGCACCATTTACGCAAAATCAAGGTACCAGATCCGGCCCATCCGCCGCCCGCGCAATACGTGCCAACAGCCGATGGCCAATGCTGCCAGTCCAGTTGAAGCTGTTTTGCAGCACCACCACGGCACTATGGTGCGCAGTGTCCAGGCCGATGTACCCCGTATAACCCGCCACCAGTCCAATCTGGTAGGTGATGCGCAGCGGCCCCAGGTCGTCGGTGATCCAGGCCAGCGCAGCGCCTTCTTGTGGCCGGGCAAAGCGCACCGCCAGCATGTCTTGCAAGGCCGCGCTGCGCGCACTGCCATCGTCGTACATAAACGCAGCTGAAAAATGCAGCAGGTCGCGGGCGGTGGAATGCACGGCGGCGGACGGCTTCATCAAATCGGTAAATTCCCAGTCGGGGGCCGGGCTGCCGCGCTGCATCAGTTTGGGCTGGTCGCCCGCGTAGCCGTAAGCCCGGTGCGCGGCGTCGGGCAAGGCCTGCGGCGCATAGCCGGTATGGGTCAGTTGCAGCGGCCCGGTCACATAGTCGGCCAGCAGCGCGTCCACCGTGCGGCCGGTACGGTGCTCCAGCGCATAGCCGATCAATCCGTAGCCAATATTGGAGTACAGCGGCTTGACCTGGCTGGGCACGCTGAAGTCTTGCAAATAGTCCAGCACATATGCGCGGGTGAAATGGCGGTAAAAGCTCTGGCCGGTGAACAGGTACTGCACCAGATAGCGCGCCGTTTGAAAGGTAATGGGCTGGCGCGGCAGGCCCGAGGTGTGGGTGGCCAGCTGCAGCAAGCTGATTTTGCGGGCATCGGAACTGAGCGGGGTGCCCGGCGGCAGCAGGGTCTCCAGCGTGTCATCCCAAGACAAAGTGCCCTCGGCCACCAGTTGCGCGGTAATCGCCGCCAGAAAGCCCTTGCTCAGGGAGCCGATGGCGAACTGGGTGTCGGCATCGGGGGCCGTACCCGTGGCTTTGTCGGCCACGCCGTAGCTGTAAAAGTGCTGCGAGCCGTCGGGCAACAGCACGCCGACCACCACGCCTGGCG
>CANFZJ010000168.1 GCA_947451445.1 Comamonadaceae bacterium | reverse complement strand
GCGGGCCAGCAGCTCGCGCGGCTCGAAGGGCTTGGGCAGGTAGTCGTCGGCGCCCAGTTCCAGGCCGATGAGGCGGTCCAGCGGGTCGCCCTTGGCGGTCAGCATCAGGATCGGCATCTGGGCCACGTCGCCCGGGGTGGTGCGGATGCGGCGGCAGACCTCCAGGCCGTCCATGTCGGGCAGCATCAGGTCCAGGATCACCAGATCGGGCGGGGTGGTGCTGGCGCTGCTGTGCAAGATGTCCAGGCCGCCGTTGGCCGTGGGCGAGTGCGACACGGTAAAGCCGGACTGGCCCAGGTATTCGCCCACCATGCCAGCCAGGCGGGTGTCGTCTTCGATCATTAGCAGGTGTGGGCTCATGGGGAGTGTGCGAGTTGCAAAGAGCTTGATGGTGCACTCTGGCGGACAAATGCGGTTGAATGCCCCGTAAAGTTAGGTAAACACTTTACATGCCTGTTGCTCACCCCCAGTCTCCACACTGTGTGTTTCCGCCAACCCCCTTGCAGGGGGCGCACCCAGTGGCCCGGCAAAGCCGGTTCCACGGGTGCCTGGGCTGGGTGTGTGGTGCCCGTCGATGGTTATCATTATCCATTTTTGCTATTTAAATAATAGCTGCTTGCGCTTATTCTGTTTGCGCTACAGGCACTTTTACCTTGGAAGCTAGTGCCACCAGCAGCAGCACCGGTACGCCCAGCAGCGCGGTCATGGTGAAGAACTGGCTGTAGCCATAGGCATCGACAAACTTGCCTGAAAACCCCGCCAGCCATTTCGGCAGCAGCAGCATCATCGAGCTGAACAGCGCGTACTGCGTGGCCGAATAGTTCACATTGGTCAGGCTGGACAGGTAGGCGATGAACGCGGCAGACGCAATGCCCCCGGCCAGGTTGTCGGCCGACACCACCAACACCAGCGCCTGCACGTCGTGGCCGCGCGTGCCCAGCCAGGCAAACAGCAGGTTGCTGGCCGCGCTGAGTACCGCGCCCAGCATCAGCACCCGCATCACGCCCAGGCGCATCGACAGCACACCGCCGATGAACGCGCCCACCAGCGTCATGATGACGCCAAACACCTTGGTCACTGCCGCTACCTCGTCCTTGGTGTAGCCCATGTCCACGTAAAACGGGTTCGCCATGATGCCCATCACCACATCGCTGATGCGGTAGACGGCGATCAGCGCCAGGATCAGTGCCGCCTGCTTGCCGTAGCGGCGCAGAAAGTCGGCAAACGGCTCTACCAGCACGCTGCGCAGCCATGCGCCGGTGCTGCGTGCGGGCGGCTGGGGGCGGCGGGCCGGTTCGCGGGACACCAGCACGGTGACCACGCCGACCAGCATGCTGGCGGCCATCACCAGGTAGGCGGTTTGCCACGCGCCGGGCTGGTAGCTGCCCACGGCGGTGGCCACCTCGGCCCGCGCTGCCACCCACAGCACCCCGGCCCCGGCCCAGATCATCGCCAGCCGGTAGCCGGTTTGGTAGGCGGCCGCCAGTGCGGCCTGGCGCTCGGCGTTGGCCGATTCGATGCGGAACGCGTCCAGCGCAATGTCTTGCGTGGCCGAGCAAAACGCCACCGCCAGCGCGCACCACACCACGCGGTCCAGCGCAATCTGCGGATCGGCCGTGGCCATGCCGACCAGGCCCAGCACCACCCCGGCCTGGGCCAGCAGCAGCCAGCTGCGCCGCCGCCCCAGCCAGCGTGTCAGGCCGGGAATGGGCAGGTGGTCCACCAGCGGTGCCCAGACCCATTTGAAGCCGTAGGCCAGCCCCACCCAGCTCAGGTAGCCGATGGTGGTGCGGTCAATGCCCGCCTCGCGCAGCCAAAAACCCAGCGTGCCCAGCACCAGCAGCAGCGGCAAACCGGCCGAGAACCCCAGCGACAGCATGCGCAGCGTGGCCGCTTCGCGGTAGACCTTGAGGGTGTCGAGCCAGCGGACCGGGGCGGGTGTGGGGCGGGCTGAAGTAGCCAAGTTACGGGGATGCGTCATGCAGGAATAATACGTGCAGCAAGTTTTAAGGAATATGCAAATGCAGTTTGCGCGTGGATGGATGTCGGTCGTGGTGGGTGTGGTGCTGGTCGCCACGCCCCTGGCCTGGGCCCGTGACGGTGTGGAGGTGGGTAGCAACTCGGCCTTCTCCAAGCTCGTGCCGGCCGACCAGGTGGAGCAGACCGCCAAGCTGCAGTACCAGCAGACCCTGCAGCAAGCCCAGCAGCAGGAAGCGCTGGCCCCGGCCAGCAATGCCCAGCTGCAGCGCCTGCGCCGCATTGCCCAGCGCATTGTCCCCCTGACCCCCGACTGGAACCCGCGCGCCCGTGACTGGCAGTGGCAGGTCAACCTGATCGGCAGCAGCCAGGTCAACGCCTGGTGTATGCCCGGCGGCAAGATCGCCTTCTACACCGGCATTCTGGACAAGCTGCAGCTCACCGACGACGAAATCGCCGCCGTCATGGGCCACGAGATCGCCCACGCCCTGCGCGAACACGCCCGTGAACGCATGGGCAAGTCCATGGCCACCAACGTTGGGGCCAACCTGCTCAGTCAAATTTTGGGGGCGGGCAACCTGGGCCAGCAGATCATTGGCGGCGGTGCCCAGCTGCTGACCCTGCAGTTCAGCCGCTCGGACGAGACCGAGGCCGACCTGGTCGGCCTGGAACTGGCCGCCCGCGCCGGTTTCGACCCCCGCGCCGGCATCAGCCTGTGGCAAAAAATGAGCGCCCAAAACAAAGGCGCGCCGCCCCAGTGGCTCAGTACCCACCCGGCAGGCAGCAGCCGGATTGCGGAGATTGAGCGCAATCTGCCCAAGGTGCTGCCTTTGTACGAGCGGGCGCGCAAGGGCTGATGGTTAGCCCCGCAGATAACTTCCCGCCACCCCCACAAACACCGCAAACCCCACCCAGTGGTTCAACCGAAAGGCCTTGAAGCAGCCATCCCGTCCGCGCCCGCGCACCAGCGTCCAGTGCCATAGCGCCTGCAGCGCCGCCACCCCTATTGCTACATAAAAAATAGCGCCTAACGCATAGGGAATAAGCGCTACAGCCCAAATAACCAAGTAAGCCGCGTAGAACGCCATCACCCCCGCCACGTCAAACCGGCCCAGCGTGATGGCCGAGGTTTTCATGCCGATCTTCAGGTCGTCGTCGCGGTCCACCATGGCGTATTCGGTGTCGTAGGCCAGCACCCAGAACAGGTTGCCCAGCAGCAGCCACCAGGCTACGGGCGGCACGCTGGCCCACACAGTGGACAGGGTTACGCCGCTCCAGCCCGCTGCGCTGAACACCTGCCACCTCGGCCCGCCTTGCACGGCGGAAAACGCCATCGGGATGCCGAAGCTGAACGCCACGCCCAACACCGCCTGCGGCATCGACACATAGCGCTTGGCGTAGGGGTAGACCAGCGCCACCGCCAGCGCGGCGAACGACCACAGCACGGTGACGGCGTTGGTGGTCAGCACCAGCGCAAACGCGGCCAGCGCCAGCAGCGCGCCAAAGCGCAGCGCCTGGCCGACAGACAGCTTGCCGCTGGTGACCGGGCGCTGGGCGGTGCGCTTGACGTGTTTGTCAAACTCGCGGTCGGCCACGTCATTGACGCAGCAGCCTGCGCTGCGCATCAGGATGGTGCCCAGCGTGAACACCAGCAGCAGGTGCCAGCCGGGGAAGCCGCCGGACGCAATCCACAGCGCACTGAGCGTGGGCCACAGCAGCAACAGCCAGCCGGCGGGGCGGTCCCAGCGGATGAGCTGGAGGTAGAGGGGAATGTTTTTCATGGTCGAATCGGGCGGTGGCGCAGGTATGAACTGTCGTAGACAGCTACACAAAACATAGCAATACTATTTCAAAGCATCGGAGACGGCTTGCGTCGCTGTGATGAGATCGGCGACCAGCCGCGCGTCCACGTCCAGTAGCCCTTCGTATTCGCCCAGGTTGCGTGTGTTGTGGCATTTGTCCAGCACGCGCCAGACTTGCGGCCCCAGGCCCAGGGTGTGCGGCAGCACCTGAAAAACGATGTAGCGGTTGCCCGCACGGTAGCCCTGGCGGCGCAGTGCGGCCAAGCACAGTGCGTGGGCGGCGTTGTAGGCCAGGTCGAACCGGCTTTCCAGTGCCAACGCGGTGTTGCGTGCGTCGTGCAGGCGGGCGATGCCCGTGCGCAGCAGCCCGGCTATTTCGTTGGCGTCTGGTAGCTCTGCTTTCAGCGGCTTGCCGGGGCCGCACAGGTTGTCAAGCGGCAGGGACATACAGTTGCTCCTGGTGGCCGATCAGCCAAATGGTGGGCTGGCGCAGCACGCGGGTGACGAAGGCGCTGTCTTGCTGGATGCGCTTGGCGATGTCGGCAGGTGTGTACAGCGTGGGGTTGACGGTGCGGCCCAGGGTGGTGGTGGCGGGCTCCAGCGCGCCAAACAGTTCACCGTAGCCCAGGCTGGGGCTGACGACCAGCAGGTCAATGTCGCTGTGCGCGGTGTCTTGCTGGCGGGCCACGGAGCCATAGACAAAAGCCTGCGTAATCTGTGCCGCCAGCGGGGCCAGAGCTGCGTGCAGCACATCGGCTACGCCCATGGTCTTTAGCACCAGACCGCGCAGCTCGGCAAACACCGGCGCGGCGGCATTCGCCTGGTAATGCTTTTGGTTGCCCTGCTTGCGCACCGTGAGCAAGCCCGCCTGCGACAAGCCCGCCAGCTCGCGCTGCACGGCCCCGGTGCCGGACTGGGCCAGCGCGATCACCTCGTTGGCGTAAAAGCTGCGGTTAGGCGTGCCAAACAGCACGGCCAGCACGCGCTGGCGCACCTTGGGGAACAAGGCGTCAGCTTGGTTGGTTGGAATAGTTTCAATCACACCCATAATGGGGTTTATTATACCCAATATGGGTTTATAAGCCCAGCAGCCGCAGATCCAACTGCCCGCCCCGTACCGGCGGGCACCACAGGTAGGCCCCGTTGAGCGGACGCGAGAAGCCGAACAAGGCATCGACCACGCCGTCTTCTTGCCCGGCCATGCGGCGCATCTGGGCTTCAAAGGCGTCCAATGTGCAGCCGAAGGCGGCGAAGAACAGGCCGAGCTGGTGGCCCACGGCCCAGGGCATGGAGCGGCGCAGCACAAAGGCTTCGGGGCTGAAGCTTTCTTGCGCGGTGCGTTTGACGTGGGCGGCGATGGGTGCGTCTTCCAGCTCTGCGTTGTCGCTCAGGCGGCGGCCGATGGCGTTGTCTTGTGCGTCGCGGGGCATGGCGTCGAAGCTGTCCAGGTTGTGCTGCCATTGCTGGATGGCGACGAAGCTGCTGCCGACCATGCCGGGGGCCGCGCCGTGCACCAATGCGGCGGCGGTGGCGGCATCGCCCTCGGGGTTTTCGGTGCCGTCTTCATAGCCGGTCAGGTCGCGGTCGTGCGCGGCGGCGGGGTCGCCGTGGCGGAAGGCGTCCAGCACGCGGTCCAGGTGAAAGGCGGGGCTGAGGGCTTGGGTGACGGTGCGGGCCTGCAGCACCAGCGCGCCCTGGGCGCTGCCGCGCAGCCAGCACCACAGTGCCACCGGGGTGCTGGGTACCTGCACGCCGTGGCCTGAAAAGTCCGGCATGGCCCGCAGGCCGGGGACTTCTGCGCCTAGCGCCTGCACCAGTGCCGCACCCAGGCCGACGACGATGCGCTCGCCATCGGCCAGCGCGGCCAATCGCTGCAGGCTTTCACGCAATGCAGTCGGCTGGGTCATCGAGAAAAACAGGTAACGCCCGTGGGCGGGGATGGGTTGCAGGATGCCAGCTTGCGCAAATTCCACAGAATGCTCCGAGAGGGGGGTCAGGACAGCCGTTGCACGCCCGGCAGTTCGCAGGCGTAAATGGCGTTGCGCAGCGCGGCGATGGCTTCGTAGCGGGTGAAGCTGCGCCGCCAGGCCAGCACCACGCGGCGCATGGGTGGGTTGCCGTCGAAGGGGATGTAGCGCACGTAGGGGTCGTCGTCCCGTGCCCGTTTGGGCTTGGGGGCCAGGGCGGATTTGGGTACGCTCAATTGCGGCACCAGGGTGATGCCCATGCCGGCGGCGACCATGTGCTTGATGGTTTCCAGCGACGAGCCTTCAAAGCTTTTGCGGATGCCCTCGGCCCCGCTGGAGAAGCGGGCAAATTCGGGGCAGACCTCCAGCACGTGGTCGCGAAAGCAGTGGCCATTGCCCAGCAGCAGCAGGGTTTCCTGCTTGAGCTGGTCGGCGGTGACGTGTTTTTGCGCAGCCAGTGGGTGGGTGGAGGGCACGGCGACCATGAAGGGTTCGTCGTACAGCTCGGCCACGGCCAGCCCGGTGTCGGGGAAGGGCTCGGCCATGATGGCGCAGTCGATCTCGCCCATGCGCAGCATCTCCAGCAGCTTGACGGTGAAGTTCTCTTGCAGCATCAGCGGCATTTGCGGGGTGCGGCGGATGACTTGCTTGACCAGGTCGGGCAGCAGGTAGGGGGCGATGGTGTAGATCAGCCCCAAGCGCAGCGCGCCGCCTAGCGGGTCTTTGCCGCGCTGGGCAATTTCTTTGATGTTGGCGGCCTGCTCCAGCACGCTTTGCGCCTGGCGCACGATCTCTTCGCCCAGCGGGGTGATGGTGACCTCGTTGGCGCTGCGCTCGAACAGCTTGACCTCCAGCTCGTCTTCCAGCTTCTTGATCGCCACGCTCAGCGTGGGCTGCGAGACAAAACACGCTTCTGCGGCCCGGCCAAAGTGCTTCTCCCGCGCCACAGCGACGATGTATTTGAGTTCGGTCAGGGTCATGGCGCTATTGTCCACCGAGTCCGGTGTTGCTTTGTGCACCGGGGAAAATCAGGCCTTGAGAAATTCCGCCCGCGTACCCAACCAGCGCTGCACATGTTTCTCGGCCAGCTTGGGATGCTGGTCCAGCATCATCGGGGCTTCCTGGCGCGCCCATTCCAGCAGGGCGCCGTCGGTGGTCAGGTCGGCAAAGCGCAGCATGG
>CANFZJ010000167.1 GCA_947451445.1 Comamonadaceae bacterium | reverse complement strand
TGCCGGGTGCGGACTTGTCCGAGCAGATTTCGACCGCAGGCACCGAAGCCTCAGGCACCGGCAACATGAAGCTGGCCTTGAACGGCGCGCTGACCATCGGCACCGACGACGGTGCCAACATCGAAATCCGCCAAAACGTGGGCGACGACAACATCTTCATCTTCGGCCTGAAGACGCCCGAAGTGCAGGCCCTGAAGCAAAGCGGCTACCAGCCCATGCGCTACTACGAAAGCACCCCGGCTTTGAAGTCGGTGCTGGACGCCATTGCGGGTGGCCAGTTCTCCCCCGACGAGCCCGGCCGCTACCGCGCCTTGGTCGATTCACTGCTGTGGGGCGGCGACCACTACCTGCTGCTGGCCGACTACGCATCCTATGTTGCAGCCCAACTGCAGGTAGACGACCTGTACCGCCAACCGGCAGCGTGGTGCGCCAAAGCCATTACCAACGTGGCAGGCATGGGCGTATTCTCGTCAGACCGCACCATCCGCGAATATGCGCGGCAAATCTGGCATATCGAACCAAACGCTAACTAACGAAGTAAGGTGCAAGGCTCCGGTGGCAGAACAGAGACAACCCGGAGCCTGCGAATTGTCTACAACCCCCAAACCCGCGCTTTCTCCACTTGATCGGTCGTTATGCTGCACACACAACAAATAGAAATGCTATGCAACGCCAGTTTTGGCGATCCGTTTGCCTTACTTGGGCCGCATCCGGTCCCGGGTGGAAAAACCTCCGTGCGCTGCTTTTTACCCGGTGCGACCAGCGTCACCGTGGAGTCGGCCAAGGGCATAGCACTCGGTCCGCTGGAACAAGTGGCCTCCACCGGTTTTTTTGAGGGCGTTGTCACCCTGGCATCCAACGGCGTGTACCGCCTGCAGGTGCAGTGGACCGACGGCCACAGCGCCACCATTGACGACCCCTACCGCTTCCCGGTCGTTTTGGGCGAAATGGATGTGTGGCTGCTGGGCGAAGGCACCCACTTGCGCCCCTACGAGGTATTAGGCGCACAGCCGGTGGTGATGGAAGGCGTGGCCGGTACCCGCTTTGCCGTGTGGGCCCCCAACGCATCGCGCGTCAGCGTGGTGGGCGACTTCAACTTCTGGGATGGCCGCTGCCACCCCATGCGCAACCGCCGCGAATGTGGTGTGTGGGAGCTGTTTCTGCCCGGCGTCCAAGCCGGTGCCAAGTACAAATACGAGATTCGCAGCCAGCACGGCGAGGTACTACCCGCCCGTGCCGACCCCTACGCCCTGCAAGCAGAGTTGCGCCCGGCAACCGCTAGCATCGTGGCCGCCTTGCCGCCTTTTGTGCCGCCGTCCATGGCCCGCAAGCACGCCAACGCACTGGACGCCCCCATCAGCATTTACGAAGTGCATCTGGGCTCGTGGCGACGCAACGCCAGCAACGACTGGCTGAACTGGGACGAACTCAGCCACACCTTGATCGCCTACGCGGTAGACATGGGCTTTACCCACCTGGAGCTGCTGCCCATCCGCGAACACCCGTTTGACGGCTCCTGGGGCTACCAGCCGGTCGGCATGTACGCGCCCACCGCCCGGTTTGGCGACCCGGCCGGGTTTGGCCGCTTTGTGGCCGCCTGCCACACGGCGGGTGTGGGCCTGATACTGGACTGGGTGCCCGCCCACTTCCCCACCGACGCGCACGGCCTGGGCAACTTCGACGGCACCCATTTGTACGAATACGCCGACCCGCGCGAAGGCTTTCACAACGACTGGAACACGCTGATCTACAACCTGGGCCGCACCGAGGTCAGTAACTTTCTGGTCGGCAACGGCCTGTACTGGCTGGAGCGCTTTGGCGTCGATGGCCTGCGCGTGGACGCTGTGGCGTCCATGCTGTACCGCGACTACAGCCGCAAGGCCGGAGAGTGGATTCCCAACGTACACGGCGGGCGCGAAAACCTGGAAACCATCGCCTTCCTCAAGCGCATGAACGAGGTGGTAGGCACCGAACGCCCCCAAGCCATCACCCTGGCCGAAGAATCCACCGCCTTCCCGTCCGTGTCACGCCCCACCTACGCCGGTGGCCTGGGCTTTCACTACAAGTGGAACATGGGCTGGATGCACGACACGCTGGCCTATATGGAGCGCGACCCCATTTACCGCAAGCACCACCAGGGCGAAATCAGCTTCAGCCTGGTCTATGCCTTCACCGAAAACTTCGTCTTGCCCATTTCGCACGACGAAGTGGTACACGGCAAAGGTTCGCTGCTGAACAAAATGCCGGGCGACCGCTGGCAGCAGTTTGCCAATCTGCGCGCCTTCATGGGCTATATGTTTGCCCACCCTGGCAAAAAGCTGCTCTTCATGGGCTGCGAATTTGCCCAAGACGCCGAATGGAACTTCAACCAAAGCCTGGATTGGCACCTGCTCGACCACGCGCCCCACGCGGGCATGCAGCGGCTGGTGCGCGACCTGAACAAAATCTACAGCGCCACCCCGGCCCTGTACCAGCTGGACTTTGTGCCCGAAGGCTTTGAGTGGATCGAGCACAACGACAGCGAACGCTCGGTACTCAGCTTCATCCGCAAGGGCGTAGACAGCAGCTCCTTTATAGTGGCGGTGTGCAATTTCACCCCGAATGTCTGGAACGGCTACCGGCTGGGTGTGCCAAAGTCTGGCAACTACGTCGAGCGCTTGAATACCGACTCAGTGCACTACGGCGGCAGCAACGTCGGCACGCCACTCGGCATTGCCACGGCAGACGACACGCCACACCACGGCAAGCCGCATTCGATTCTTCTTAACCTGCCGCCCTTGGCCACTGTCCTGCTCGAATGGAAAGTCTGACATCTCCACCCTCCCCTAAAGCCAAGGCCGTGCGCGCAGCACTGCCCGCCATCCAACCTGGCCAGCCTTGGCCCATCGGCAGCAGCTTCGACGGCCAAGGCATTAATTTCGCCGTTTTTTCCGCCCATGCCCAGGCCATGGAGGTCTGTGTTTTCGACCCCAGCGGCAGCGTCGAAATAGCCCGTTTCCGTCTGCCCGCCCACAGCGGCGACGTCTGGCACGGCTACCTGCCGGGTGGCCAGCCGGGCATGGTCTACGGCCTGCGCGCCCACGGCCCCTGGCGGCCCGACCGGGGCCACCGATTTGACGCATCCAAGCTGCTGCTCGACCCCTACGCCCGCGACATCGTGGGCCATTTTGAATGGCGTGACGAGCACTTCGCGGGCGACCGCCTGCATCCACGCCACATGGACACCCGCGACAACGCCGCCCTGGCCCTCAAGGCCCGCGTCACCTACGACCAGTTCGACTGGGGCGGCGACCAGGCACCGCGCACGCCGCTGGCCCATTCGGTGTTCTACGAATGCCACGTCAAAGGCTTTTCTCGCCTCAACGAACAAGTGCCGCCGCCCCTGCGCGGCACCTACGCAGGCCTGGCGCACCCCGCCTCGGTCACCCACCTGCAACGCCTGGGCATCACCGCCGTCAGCCTGCTACCCGTGCACTACGCTTTAAGTGAAGAGCGCCTGCACAAGATGGGCCTGAGCAACTACTGGGGCTACAACACCCTGGGCTTTTTCAGCGTAGACCCGCGCATGGCCAGCGGCATGGGGGGCGTCACACCGCGTGACGAATTCCGCGCCATGGTCAAAACCCTGCACGCCGCAGGCATCGAAGTACTGCTCGACGTGGTCTACAACCACACCTGCGAAGCCGGTGACGACGGCCCCACCATCAGCTTTCGCGGCCTGGACAACGCCAGCTACTACCGCCTGCCGCCCGACTCCCCCGCCCACTACGACAACTACTCCGGCTGCGGCAACACGCTGGACGTGCGCCAGCCCCGCGTACTGCAAATGGTGCTGGACAGCCTGCGCTACTGGGTCGGCGAAATGCACGTAGACGGCTTCCGCTTCGACCTGGCCCCCGTGCTGGGCCGCACCGACCACGGCTTTGACCGCAACAGCGCCTTCTTCACCGCCATCGCGCAAGACCCGGTGCTGTCGCGCGTGAAGATGATCGCGGAGCCCTGGGACGTAGGCCCTGGCGGCTACCAAACCGGCAACTTCCCGCGTGGCTGGCTGGAATGGAACGACCGCTTCCGCGACAACATCCGGGGCTTCTGGGTCCAAACCGCCTCCGCCCCCGAGTCCCCCACCCCCGACTTCACCCGCGCCGGACTAGCCCAGCGCCTGTGCGGCTCGTCCGACATGTACCAGCCGCGCAACCGCGCCCCTGCCGAATCCGTCAACTACGTGGTGTCGCACGACGGCTTTACCCTGCGCGACCTGGTTAGCTACAACCAGCGCCACAACCTGGCCAACCAAGAAGACAACCGTGACGGCCACGGCCACAACCTCAACTACAACTGCGGCACCGAAGGCCCCAGCCAAGACCCCACCGTCAACACCCTGCGTACACGGCTGCAACGCGCCCTTCTCGCTACTACATTAATAGCACAAGGCACGCCACTGGTCTGCGCTGGCGATGAATTAGGCCATACACAAGGCGGCAACAACAACCCCTATTGCCAGGACACCCCCACCACCTGGATCGACTGGGCCGCCGCCGACGACGACCTCATCGCCTTCACCGCCCGCGTCATCTCCTTGCGCCGCCAGGCCCTGCCCTTTGCCAACCACTGGTACAGCGGGCTGGCCGATATGCAAGGCCTGTACGACCTGGCCTGGCTGCGCAGCAACGGCACCCCGCTGGCAGATGCCGACTGGCGCGACCCGCGGCAACACGTGCTCGGCTGCCTGATAGGCAAACCCGGCCGCGCCAAAGCCCCGCTGCTGCTGCTCATCAACGCCGGGCACGCGCCAGAAGCCTTCCAGCTCCCCCCCGGAGCCTGGCAAGGCGTGCTGGACAGCAGCAACCCGCGTGGGCTGTGCCCTTGGCTGGGGCAAGGCGGGGCAAACTTTGCCTTGCCTGCACATAGCTTGGTGGTACTGGCGGGGGCTGGGGCGGGGTTGAAGTTGTAAAAAGTAGGGTTCATGCAGCGCCTAGCTGCAGTATCAGCAACCCGCCAGGCCACACTATTTTCATTGCGCAAAAATAACATTTTTGTTATTATTTGACGATGGAGTACACGGTCACCTACTACAGCGACGCCATCCAAGACGAGATACTGGCTTTGCCGGATACGCTGGCCGCCCGCTATATCGTGCTCACCCGTCGAATGGCAGCCATTGGCCCCAACTTGGGTGAGCCCCATACGAAAGCCTTCGGCGATGGGCTCTTCGAGCTTCGGCTCAAAGGTGCAGAAGGCATCGCACGGGTTTTTTACTGCACGCTGGTGGGTCGGCGCATTGTGATGCTCCACGGCTTCGTCAAAAAGTCCAACAAGACGCCGATACGGGAACGGGAAACTGCGGAGTCCAGATTAAAGGAAGTCAAACATGCAAACCCATGAACAACTGGTCCAAAAACTTCTAGCGCGCCCCGGCGTAAAAGCAGAAGTTGAACGGCTTGAGCAAGAAGAAGGCGCCCTGCTCGATGCCCTGTTGAAAGCCCGCCAGGAGGCCGGGCTCACGCAAGCCCAAGTCGCGGAACGCATGGGTACGCAGGCACCCGCAATAGCTAGGCTAGAGCGCGCTCTGGCCACTGGAAAGCACTCGCCTTCTGTGGCTACCTTGCGCCGTTATGTCAAAGCATGCGGCAAGCGGCTGGTATTGCAGGTTGCGTGAAACCACTTCTGATTTTTGATTTACTTCACGTTGAACTTAACAGCAATCTGCCACACATTCCACGCATGAACTCATCAAACAACCAAGAGCCACAACACAAGCCTCGCTATAAGCCTGGCATCGATATCAACGCAGTCAGGCCCGAATATCGCTACCTATTCGAAGACTTTTGCCAAGAAGAAAAAGTCGTTTCTGAAGCGAAGCGCCAGGGAGCCTTTTCGCTGGATGGCATTTGGATCTACTTGACCCTGATAACGCTGTGCAGCTACTTCGCCTTTGGCATTTTCACGCATCCTAATTCGTATGGTTGTTACCGTGGCAGATGTATTCATAGCTACTCGGCCGGAATCTGCTATGTCGCAGTTATCGGGGTCGTCGCATGGGTTGGTCTACGTGGGTTCTACATGCGTTTCTTTCGCAAATAAAGTTACTTGTGGGGCCAGGCCCTCACTCAGATGGAGGTGCGCCAACCCTACAACCGCGCCCCCACCAATCCCCGCCCCTGCAACCGCGTCAACACCCCCAACGGGCTCCGTGCCGGGTCGTACTGGTGTTGCACCGGCAGGAAAAACGTTTGCTCCGCCATGAACTGCCCGCCATCCACCGCATGCAGGGTGTGGTCTGAAAAGCAGACCCAGGTGCTGCCGGGGGCGAAGGCTGCTGCGGTTTGGGGGGCGTCTTTTTGGTAGGCCAGGTCGCGCTTCATGTGGTCGTGCAGCTGCAGCATCATGTGGTCGTATTCGCTGCGCAGCGACTTGGTGATGCCCAGGCTCTTCAGGCACTGCGCCTGCCAGGCCCGGTAGGGCGCGATTTTGGGCAGGTAGCGCTGCACCATGTCTTCAAACGGCTCGCCGACACGCCAGCGGCGTGGCAGCGTGGGGTTGAGGTTGCTGAACACCCGCAGAATGCGCTCACCCCGGTTGGGCCGGGACGGGAAGGCGTCCACGTGCAGGCGCTTGTCGTCGGCCCGCCAGGACTGGGTGCGCGACGCCACTTCGGTAGGCCGGTAGCTGGTGGGTTCCAGCCGCAGGTGGGCGCTGTAGCGGGGGAACAGGTCGTGCACCAGCTGCACCGATTGGTGGCGAAAGCGCTGCAGCATGCCGTTCAGGGTAGCCAGCTCATCGGGCGTGCCCACTGCGCCTTTGACGATGCCATGGGCGGGCTGGCTGAGGTTGCGAGTTTGGGGGTCGCGCAGGTCGGCGCGCAGCAGGGGACGCTCTGCTTCGGTCAAGCTGAAGGCCAGCGCGGGGAAGTACAAAACGTCGCCGTTTTCCAGCGCCTGAGTGAGTGCCTCAATGGGCTGGCGGCCGGTCC